>JBEIDF010000146.1:0-9249 GCA_040383605.1 Lewinellaceae bacterium | reverse complement strand
GTCATCTGCTTCAGGCGATTGGTTACGGGTGAAGCCTACAGGTGATCGGTTACGGGTGAAGCCTACAGGTGATTGGCACCAGCCATCCGCTACAGGTGATTGGTACGGGTGAAGCCTACAGGTGATTGGTTACGGGTGAAGCCTACAGGTGATCGGTACCAGTCATCTGCTTCAGGCGATTGGTTACGGGTGAAGCCTACAGGTGATCGGTTACGGGTGAAGCCTACAGGTGATTGGTGCCGGCACGAACTCGCCGGTAATCGGTTACGGGTGAAGCCTACAGGTGATTGGTACCAGCCATCCGCTACAGGTGATTGGTTACGGGTGAAGCCTACAGGTGATTGGTGCCAGTCATCCGCTACAGGTGATCGGCACCAGCCATCCGCTACAGGTGATCGGCACGGGTGAAGCCTACAGGTGATTGGGTGGCGAAAAATCCTTATTTTGCGTGATTCTCAAAAGTTCTAAAAATGGGTCTTCGGGTTCCTTCTTTTCAACTTGGGCGTTTACGCGTGTTCTATCCAACGGCGAAAAGCCTAAGGCGGCCGATAACTGCCTAAGGGTTTTTACTGCGTCGTTTTTTACTCTCCATGCCGGGTGTAGGCGGGCGGCTCCTATTTCCGTATGCAAGTATTTTCCTTCCTGTTTTAAGGTTTCTTCGGCATCCTGCAAATCAAAATAGGCATTGCAATAAATTTCTATCGTATCCACATCGGCCGTGGCAAGGATGCTCATTTTTTGCAGACGTTCGCAGACTTCGTACCACTTTGCCGCATGGCGTTTATCAAAGGTGGGCGGCGGCGCGGGTATTCCGTCGGCGGGTGGTACTTCCAGGCGTCGGCTGTGCCTGTCTTTTCTATATGTTCCATCTCGTTTGTGTTGTTCTGTGGATTTAGCAGGAAACGGCATATTAATTTTATTTTAAAGTGACTGTAAATGCGCGGCGTTGTGCAAGCGATTTTCCGCAATTTGAAAAAAAGTTTTAACGGTACCCCTACTTGCCCTACCTATCTCTATGCGGCTTCCATCTTTCGTTTAAGCGAGCGTAGGCGTTCAATGTATGGCAAATAGGCCCGCTTCCCGTTTTGCGCCTGTGCGGTCATCAGGTGTGCATCTATAAACTTTGCCGGGTCTTCTATCCGGCATCCGGCATCCGCTATGTGCCCTACAGGTGGATTGTGATGCTCAAAAAATGTTATCAGGTCGGGTAAATCCTGCCAGCCATCCGGCGCGGCGTCCTGCATCGGCTGCCATGTACCGACGGCGTCCCATCCGAAGCCGGTCATCAGGTCGGCGGCTTCCTGGGCGCTGAGTGCGGCGGGCGGCTCGGCGTCGGGCGTCGGGTCATCCCATGCGGCCGGGTATCCTTCGGGCGTCATTAACAGGGTGAAAATTTCGGCCGTGTGCCGATCGGTAAATCGTCGGCGTTTGGCGGCTCCTGTGAGTGATTCAACTTGCCCCGTATCGGCTGCGGGTATCATTTTGCCGACGTCGGAAAATTGGTTTTTATCGGCTTCGGATTGCGCCGTGGGTATTGGCTCGGCTGTGGCTGCGTTTGTAGTCTGTGCGGGCTGTGGTGAGGCGTGGTGGTCATCCTGGGCGCTTTGGAAATTGGCCGGGTCAAATTGTAACAAATAGTCTGCAATATCCCATTTTTTGGCGCGTATGGCTTCCGTGGCTGTGTGTTCCAATAAATCAGATACGGAGATATTGTAGCCCTCTTTTCGCATGGCTTCGGCGCGTTCGCTCCATCGGTCAAAAGGCGATTTTCCATCTTTGCCGGGCGGGTCGCAATCGGGGTACAGCGTAATTTTTCGGCTTTTTAATACTTCCCATCTATCCGGGTTCGACGGCAAACCACCTATTCCGCCGACGGCAAGCCAAATGAAGTTAGTCAGATACAGGCTTCCAATAATTGCGCTTTTCTCGCTTTCCACAATGGCAACGGGTGCCCCTGGGCGCTTTGTTAGCAGGTGTTCACCATACCAGCAAAGCGACAATTTGAAGTCTGCAAACCTTAGATTGGTATGCACCCAATCAGGGTTTTTATCCCTGTTACGCTTGCCGGTGGTAGGGTCGTAAAGTATCGTTTTGCCGGAACGGATATTTTTCCGGCTGTCAATATACCAAAACACTACCTTCCCATTTAGCGCGGTACCTATCGCATATCTACTTATCAGGTCGGCGGCCGATTGGGTGCCAAAACGACCTATCAGGAATGCGGCGAAGTTATTTTTTCTGTATGCTGTCAGGGTTGATTTAAAAACGGACTTCGGAATAACGGACGGCGGCGCGGGTGGATGTGCCGGTGGCCTGGGCGCAATCGGCGGCGGCGCGGAATATCCGGTCGGGCGGCCGGTTGTGTCTCCTGTTTCGATGTTATACATGGCTGCCAGGTATTGCAAGGCTTCCGGGTACGGCATCCGTTTGTAGTGCATCAGGAATGCGACGGCGTCGCCACTTTCGCCGCATCCAAAACACTTGTAAATTCCTTTAGCGGGCGTAACATAAAAAGACGGCGTGCGCTCGTTATGGAACGGGCACAAACCGATGTAACGCGGCCCCGATTTTTTCAGGGTCACAAATTGCGCCACTACATCGTAAATCTGTGCGGCGTCTTTTATGCGTTGTGCTGTATCTTTATTGAACATGATTTTTTATTTTTCCCATGTTTCCTGTTTCTTTTCTCTAAGGGTGAGGAAACAGGAAACATCCATTTTTCCCATGTTTCCTAAAATGTTTCCCGTGTTTCCATCAGGAAACATTTTAGGAAACATGGCCTAATAATCCGTTTCGGCGTCTTCGGATTCGCTAAATTTTTTAAGCAACTTCGATACACTGCCCCGGTTTGCATATCCCATTATTCGGGCTATCTCGTCCAGGGTATGGCCTGCATCTTTTAGTGATTTCGCCTTCTTATATTTAGCGCGGCCTTCGTCATCCGTCTTTTTAATCAGCATCTCAAATGGCACCCTGTCGGCCGTTTCTAAAAATGAGAATGATTGCGGGTCAAAATTCAAAACATAACTTTCGCGTTTATGCTCGGCGGCCAGGTAGTTACCCTTCACTATACAAAAATGACGTTGATCGGCCCTTGCCGGGTCGGCTCTTAATTCAATTACCAGGCGCATTTTTGCTTCAAATCCCTGTCCGCTGAGTAGGTTATTTTTCGACGGCTCGAAATTTTCCGTTCGCTTGCCGGTATGGTGCAGGAATAAAAACAGGCATTGGTAATTTTCAGCGAGGCTATGGTACTTATTTAGGTAAAGCCTGATTTTTTGAGTATCTTTTAAATCCCCTCCGAAGGCATCGGCGAAGCAGTCAATTATTACCAGGTCGGCCGGTGCGGCTTTCAGCCTGTTTTCAAGTTCTGTTATCAGGTCATCAAATTCAAAAATGAAGCGTAGGCTTTTTAGGCGTTCCGGCTCCATCGCTTGTGCCTGTTTTTTCAGTAAAAAACTTACGGCCGTTTGGTCGTCTTCGGTGCTTACCACTATTGCGCTTTGGTGCCGGGTATTAACTTTCCATCCCAAAAAATTTGATTTTCCGGCTGCTACACAAATAGCAAGTTGGCGAAGGATTGTACTTTTCCCGGTGTCGCTGCTACCAGCAAGGCACGCTAAGCCGGTTTGCTGCAAAAAGGGTTCTACTAAACATGGTATGGATTCCACCTTGCGCAATAGTAGGTCTTCGCCTGTGATTTCGCATTTTCCGCTATTTGTGGCTTGCGAATGCTTGGCGGCGTCTGCTACAATATCGGCGGGCGTGATCGGCGCGAAACTGTCGCCATCCTGCAATAGTTCCGGGTCAAATTGCGGATTTAATTCCGTATCTTTGTCGGGCATTGACTCTCCATTTTTGGTGCCCTTGCCGTAATCAGCGGTTGGGGCATTATTTTTATTGAACATGATTATTTTTGTTTTGAAGGTAAAGGAATGATAGCGCGTGCCAGGCTCAATACCTGGGCGCGGTCAAATCGTACAGCCTTCCCGATGTAGAGACGGGTCAGGCGTCCGGCGCGGGCGTGGTTGTCAATAGTTGAAGGCGAGCAATCCAATAGCCGGGCGGCCTGTCGCTTACTTACATAATGTGCAACGGCTTCGCCTGGGCGGGTGCCATCGGCGCGCTGTGCTCGGTTGCTCTCTTTTCTTAGTTCCTGTAAAACGGCTTCAATGGATGAAAGCCGGGCGGTAATCTCTTCAAACGGGTTAACCATATTGCAGAAAATATTTAATTTCCTGCAAAGGTGCCGTGTGATTGTAGCGCTTATCCGGGTTAAGTGGGTAATCCGGATAAAACCGGATAAGTCCGGTTAACCCATGTTAAAATCCTGTAAAAACCGCGAATAACTGTCAAAGCCCCGTTTCATACTGTTATCATCACGGCGGTCGCTCCAATAGCCCTCAAACGTCGTTTGGCTTATTGTTATACCCCAATGTTCTGCAATCGATTTACAGGCTGCGAAGTCGTTTAAACCGGGCGTTGTCACGTCGGCATTAAAAGCCAAATTCCAGGCAGCAACTAAAACCCATTTTTTGCGGTCGCCTAACGCCCACTTTCCGGCGCTGTTAATTATTCCGGCTCTATTTGCTGCTTTCAAAAAACGTTCTTTTGCGCCTTCGGCGAAAAGGTCTTCAAAGGCGTAATCAGGCGTAACACTTGCCGGTTGCGTATTCGGCTTGCCTGTGTAGGTTTTTCCTGCATCTATTACGGCGGCAAATATCCCGGCGCGGGCTGTGGCTTTTGCGGCTGCCATGTAATCGGCGAACGCTAGGCGGTATTTCCAGCCATCCGATTTTTCCGGATGAGAATTTGAAAGTAATGAAGCGAAGTTATTATACTGATCCTGCCAATCAACAAGGCTTTTAACAAAATCTATTTTACCGTTGTGGTTTATAAAACAACAATTATCCATTTCAATCAATTCGGCCAAGCTGTGTGCTGCATCTTTCGGCGTGCTGTGTGAAGGTTGCAAAACCCAATCAAATGACTTTAGCGCGGGTTCTGCGTTCGCTTTATGCATTTCTAAACGTAACCAGTCGGCGAAGGCTTGCGCGTCCATCCGCGCGCGGCTGCCTTCAATCTCGGCTGATGCGCGGCGTTTAATCCCTTCATTTATTCCCTGAAATTGATCTTCCAGGCGCTTTATAAATTCCGCTTTTGTCATTACTCAAAAGGTTTGCCCGATCGAGGCGCGGGGCACGTCATCAGGTACGGCCCCGGCTCTCGTGACGGTGTTATTTACGCTTTTTGCTTTGCTTTGTTGCTTCAAGTTCAGCCATAAGGCGGTATATTTCCCTTATATATATATCCTCGGCCCAAATTGCGCCCGCTTCAAAACCGGTTTCCATGCCGACGGCAAACATACCTTCGGCGTGTTCGCTCAACTCAAAGGGTTTTGAACGCTGCACCCACTTTGCCGCAAATTCTTTGGCCTTGCTTTTTCTTTGATCGTAGGTAAGCATAATTATTTCCGTTTTGCTTTATGGTATTCGACCGCATTAAAACGGCGGCCGGTCTTCGCTTCGTGGTAGTCTAATTTGCAGCCTTCGCAACAAAATTTTTGCCATGATACGCGAGCGTTAAACGGCTTGCCGCATTGTCCGCAATCCTTTAAAAACGGGTCAGCCTGGGCGGGCTGTGTCGGCTCCGCGTGGGCATCTGTTTTAACGGCTTCGTTAATATACGCGGATGTGGCGTTGGCTTCCCTACCTGTTAATTCGGCGGCAAGGCTTGCAAGTTTTCCGTTTCGCAAAGGTGTATCTTGTGCGGGTGGATGCGCTGTAATTGGGTCGGCATCATCAGGTACCAGTCGAACGCGGCGCGGCTGCCATGATTCCAGGTCATACAACGTTCCCGGCTTCGGCGGCGCGGGTGGTGCGGGCGTGCCATCGGATATGCGCTTTATCAAGGTGCGGGCGTGGTAGTTCCACCTGTCGGAAATTGCGCCGGCGAACGCAGCCCAAATCGGCGCGGAAAAATCGTATTGGTTTGGCTGCGCTATTTCGTCTATTCCGCTTCCTTTTTGGTACGCTTCTTCCATGATTACGGCCAAAATTAATACCACCAAACAAACGACGGTGAACCATGCAAGCCCGCTTCCGTATGTTTTAATTTTGCCTTCGCTCCGCTGCTTTGCCGTGATGTTATCCCGATGTATTTCATCCTGGGCTCGGCTGTGGGCGGCTGTGGTGCGCTGTAGGGTTGCGTGCTTCCTGTCGGCGGCGGCGCGTACTTCCTGCGCTTTGGCGGCCTCCAGTCCTGCGAGCGCATCGGCGCGGGCGGCCTGTAATTCGGCGGCCTGTGCGCGTGCGCGTCGGCGGCTGCCTTCATCCTTCGCCGTGGCCAAACGTTGGGCATTTAAAATTTTTGCAGAAAATGCGGTTTTTTGTGCGGATATTTGCGCGGCATAACGGCCGGAAATTTCGACGCTATCCTGGGCAAAAGTGGCCAGGGCATCGGCACGGGCTGCGTGGTGGATGCTGTCGGCCGTGGTAGTGGTTTGGATGTGCGGCGAAGGCGCAACGGTTTCTACAATCGCTTTACTGCCTTGAAAAGATAGCAGTCCCGATGTAATCAGCAGTCCGACGGCGGCGGCCAAAATGAAAACGGTCATCAGCCGGTCAAGTCCGGCAAACCGTCTGTGAAGTATTGCGCGGGCGCTATACGGTAATAGTTGCCTTAATCCTATCTCAATAAACGCCGTTCCGATTATTGCGCCTGTAGTTGCGATTGGTACGGCGGCCGTTGGCCAAAAATCGGCCAGGCTCGAATAAATGACGGCGTATAAAACGCCTACTTCGGTTAAGGCGCTTACCACCTGGGCAAGGTATCCTAATTTGCGAAGGGTAGGAATTAAGGTAGCGTAACGGTTATAAAATCCATCATCCTTTGGCAGTGAGTACACTGTTTTCATAAATTTAAAAAATTTGTAGTGTTCAAATTTCCCGGTCAGGTGTCCAAACTTCGGCCGGGTTTTTTATTTCAGGTCATCAGGTATCAGGGTGGCGGTTTGCCGATCAGGGCGGGCGAGTGATGCGCATAAATCAAAGTTTTGCAGGTGGTGAAAAATAGCGCCATCGGGTCATCCGATGCGGCGAAGGGTTTTTTCTCTCATTTCTTCGGCCAGGTCTAAAGCGTTCATTTTTCCGTCTATGGCGATATATTGCATAAATTGGCGTTCTGTGGCGTGGCCTGTAATCTTCATTAAATTAGCGGCCGAAAATCCGGCGCGGTAAAAGTTGGTAGCGAAGGAACGGCGCGCGACGTGGGTAGTAAGCATTTCCCATTTTTCGGCGCTTTCTTCCCGGCGTCGGCCTCCCTGGGTATTGGTAACTATCATTTTTCCATCCATCCCGGCGGCCTGGGCAAGTTCTTTAAGGTAGGCGTTCATTTTTTGGTTACTGATTTTTGGGGTATAAAAATCGTATTTCTTTAGCAGGGCGGCCGGTATCGGCATTAAGGGAATACTTACCTTTTCTCCGGTTTTTTGGGTGGTAAGGGTTATAATTTCGTGTCCGTTTTCCCGTTCGATATGTTCGGGGCGAATGCGTGTAAAATCTGAAAAACGTAATCCGGTGTAGGCTCCTATTAAAAATAGGTCTCTTACCTTTTCCAGTCGTGGGTTATTGGATAAATCCAATCGGTACAGCGCTTCCAGTTCTTCAAAAGTGAGGGCAAATTTTGTAGTCTTTACTCGTTTGATAGAAAAATTTTGATAATCTGTTTTGCCGTGGTAGCCCCGGCGCTGAGCATCCCGCATAAATTGCTTTAGTACGTCTATTACCTTTGCCGCATAATTAACGGTGTGTTTTCGGGGCGCGGCATATAACCAGGCTTTGAAATCAGCAAAAAAAGTATAGTCAATATCTGAATAGTCCAGGCGTCCGGCGCGGCGTTCTTCGGCATATTGTTTTAAAAGGTTAAACCCTGTTTTTAATACTTTCCATGTGCCCCGTGGGTTTGCCATTTTTTCGGGCAACAAGGCATTTTCGACAAAATCGAAAAGCGAAGGCAGGGCGGATTTCTCGGCGATTTTATCCGAGGTCGGCCGGTCTTCCCATCCCATCCGATATGCAATTTCTTTTTTAAAGGCTTCGGCTGCTATATCGGCTCCCTTGTTGGTCTCGTTATAAATATCCCGTACAATGGTGGCGATTTTATCTAAAGCGTTATTAGTTGCAGTATTTTCCGGGTGCCGTTTATCTAATCGCAGCCTTTGGCGGGTTGCGTCCCAAAATGCCGGGTTGCATTTTTGCCCCGTTGAAGTTCTTACTTGTTTGTTTCGGTAATTATAAAAAAGCACAATGTAGGCTATCGGCCCCTTTGTGGTAGTCAGGTTAAATTTTACTTGCGGATCTCCTTTTATTTTCGGCATGGTGCGAATGCGTTAATAGCATCAAAGATAAGGCAGTTTTTTATAATTGGTATTTTTTTGGTAGTAAATATTGATAGGTGATAACAGACAATAACACAAAAAGGCACAAAAAAAGGGGATAAACACCCGATTTATCAGGTTTTACCCCCATTTAATACGCTGGGTTCATATCTTGTCGTCCCGACATTATCCTTGTGCAATTAACTGTTTTTCAGTTGGTTGCACATTTTTTTTGTCGTAACTTGGTTGTTTTTTGGTATTTTATTGCTATCAGCAGCCTTAAAAGTGGCCTTTTTTTCATCGGACAAAAATTGCAAAAAAAAATATTTGTTAACGGTGTTTGGTTGAAGCCTACAGGTGATTGGTGCCGGCACGAACTCGCCGGTGATCGGTTACGGGTGAAGCCTACAGGTGATTGGTACGGGTGAAGCCTACAGGTGATTGGTACCAGCCATCCGCTACAGGTGATTGGTGCCGGCACGAACTCGCCGGTGATCGGTTACGGGTGAAGCCTACAGGTGATCGGTTACGGGTGAAGCCTACAGGTGATCGGTACCAGCCATCCGCTACAGGTGATTGGTGCCGGCACGAACTCGCCGGTAATCGGTTACGGGTGAAGCCTACAGGTGATTGGTTACGGGTGAAGCCTACAGGTGATTGGTACGGGTGAAGCCTACAGGTGATTGGTTACGGGTGAAGCCTACAGGTGATTGGTGCGGGTGAAGCCTACAGGTGATTGGTGCCGGCACGAACTCGCCGGTGATCGGTTACGGGTGAAGCCTACAGGTGATCGGTGCGGGTGAAGCCTACATCGTAAGAGCGACGTGGAGGCCAAGAGAGTGTAGTCGTGAGGACAGCACCGGGGAGGACGT
>JBEIDF010000145.1:0-9462 GCA_040383605.1 Lewinellaceae bacterium | reverse complement strand
TTTCCGCCGGCGGATCATAGTCGGGCAGCCGGCGCAGGGCGGCTTGCAGCGGTGATGCTTGATTTTTTTGCATAGCGTTTTTCAGACCAGTTTGTGCGCGGGATTTTGGAGCAATTCCCGCAATCGTTTTTTAGCCTGCCACAGTTGCGATTTGGACGTGCCTTCCGAGATCTGCAGCAGGGTTGCGATTTCTTTGTGCGTATAGCCCTCCACTTCTGCCAGCAGGAAGACTGCGCGGCAGCCATTGGGCAGTTGGAGGATTGCTTTTTCGAGATATTCCGCCTCCAGTGCGGCGGGCATCGGGTCGGGCTGCTCCGCCTGCTGCCATTCCTGCAGCGTTTCGAACGCCATTTTTTGTCGGCGCAGGGTGGAGATGGCGGCCCGGATCACGATTGTTTTGATCCAGGCGCCGAGGGTACTGCGCTGTTCGAACCGCCCGATGTGGTGAAACACCTGCAGAAACCCGTCTTGCGTGGCTTCTGCTGCCAGGTCGAAATCGCCGAGGATGCGATAGGCCGTGGAGTACATCGCCTTGGCGTAGCGGTCGTACAGCGTTTTTTGCGCCGTACGATTTTGCTGACGGCAGGCGTCCAGGAGTTGGCTTTCCGTCATGGATGCGGGCGCGTGTGCGGCATTTGTTGTTTTAAATTTGAATATTCAATACAATCTAAAGAAGCCACCGGCATGGCAAAAGGTTGTATTCGGCGCAAAAAAAAACCGCTTCGCAGGGGCGAAACGGCTTTTTACTGGTGGGCTGAGGAATTTATCAGGATTCGGCGGCTTGCAAATCCTTTACATACGTGGTGTACACATACACGTTCGCGTTCAAATCGCCCAGGATATCATACACCAGCGGGCGCACGGTATCCCAGTCGAGTCCGCCCACGCCCGTGGCGAGGCGAGGCAGCGCGACACTTTTATATCCTTCTTTTTCGAGGATTTTCTTCAATTCCTTCAGGGCGTGGTTGACGTGGATTTCCGAGGCCCGGCCCGGGTGGCCGTTGTGGTTATTGCCGGCGGGCGGTTCCTGCGTCATCAGGTTGACGACCGGCGGGTGGCCGTCCGATTTCCAGTTCCAGGCCGAGCCCGACTTAGGGTTGTGGACATGGCAGTAGTGGCGAAAATCCTTGTACAGATCCGGCCAGCGTTCCCGGAGGCTGAGCGCCAGTCCGCTGTCAAAATGGTCGAAAGGTGCGATGCCGTGCGCGATGGCTTCTGCTTTGGAGAGCAGGATATCTCCGCTTACTTCTTTGATCATAGTTGTAGAAAAAATTTAATGAGTAGAAAAGGCTTTCGGACTCAACTGCGGGGCGGGAATGGCCTTGCAATTATGGCTGCAAGGTACCGCCAAAAGCGTTGGGCGCGCGGTGATCTGGCTGGGTGGTTGGGGGTGATTTTGGTCAGGGGGGACGGGGGGAGACGAGCAGTGGCAGGCGCCGACAAACGTCATATACCTTGGTTCAGCCGACCTCTGGACAACAAACCAGTCCCCAAATCAACCACTTGTTTTTTTTTACAACCACTTGTTTTTTTTACAACGTTTTATATTTCCCAAACAGCGATCATGTGGTCGTATTGAAGGCGCCCAACGTGCTTGAAGATCTTTTCAAAATCCGTTTTTCTGCGATGCAATATTTTTTCAGATAAAATCTACGACTTGATTTTAAAATCGGCTTCAATATGAAAAATCGGTGTAAAGTATATATTATATAAAAATTTTTATTTTGTTTTTATAGCATTTTTTAAAAATAATATTGAGAAAAATGACTTTTTAATATTATTTTAAACTGGTTAAGATATCACATCTCATTATAAAAATAATAGTCGTTCAATCAAAGCAATCAAAAACTAACCATTCCCCCCCGATAGTATCGCATTCCAATAGATTTAACGCGCGAATCCAACTTCGAGTCGCGGTCCGAGAAGGGCGGCGAGGCGAATACACAAAAATATTTATTCAATCAAAGACTCTTTCTGATGAAAATCTATCCTCCACACAGCTCCTTCCCGGCGGCCCTCTGTCTGCTCGGAATCTTTGTTTTCCTCCCCCGGCTCCAGGCCCAGACGGTCATCGGCGGCGCAGTGGCCAACCCTTCCGCCCTGCTCGATCTGCAAAGCACCAACCGGGGCTTTCTCCCGCCCCGGATGACCAGCGCCGAGCGGAGCGCGATCGCCAATCCCGCTACGGGGCTGTTCGTGTTCAATACGACCTTCAACTGCCTCGAGATGAACATCGGGACGCCGACGCAGCCTGTTTGGAACTGCCTCAGCGTTGCCAATGCTGTCACAGCGGCCTCCGCCAGTCCCAGCATCTGCATGCATACCGCTCTGACGCCCATCACGCACCTTACTAATGGTGCGACCGGTATCGGCTCGGCTACGGATCTGCCGCCCGGGGTGTCGCCGGCTTGGGCTTCGAATACGATTACGATTAGCGGTACGCCGACGGCGGCGGGTACTTATAATTATGCCATTCCATTGACAGGCGGAGCGGGTAGCGCGAGCGCTACGGGGACGATCACCGTCTTGGAGGCGCCTATAGTCGGCGCTGCCTCTTCCACCCCGATGCTGTCGGCCAATACCACCCTGACGCCCATCACGCACACAAGCACCGGCGCGACGGGTATCGGCTCTGCTACTAATCTTCCGCCTGGTGTATCTGCAGTATGGGCTTCGAATACTATCACGATCAGCGGCATGCCGACGGCGGTGGGCACGTATAATTACAGTATTCCCGTTATAGGCGGTTGCGGCAGTGCAAGTGCGACTGGGACGATTACAGTAAATAGCTGCGGCGTTTTTGTCGCTTCCGGCGTGTGGAAGGTATTTTTGTGTCACAACCTCGGCGCCAACCAGAGCGCCGATCCCTTCACGCCAAGTTGGCAGCTCAACGGCGACTACTACCAATGGGGTTGCGCTGCTGCGGCTGCCGCCGGGCCGACTGGTTCCGGTAGCACGCAGGCAAATTCCGGGGCTATTTCTGGCTGGAACACCGCCGCTGCTGTCAACGGCGCCTGGACTGATGCCACTAAAACTGCGAACGATCCCTGTCCCTCAGGATTCCGGGTGCCGACGAAGGCGCAGTTGGATGCGGTGCTCAATAACAGTCTGAATCCTACTCGAAGTTATTTGGGTACTTGGTCAAATAGTATCACTAATTACAGTTACGGCCTGCGGATAGGATCCGTAACTAACGGCGTGTTTTTACCGTCGGCTGGAAATCGGGACTACAGCAATGGCATACTGAGCAGCCGGGGCACCGATGGTAATTTCTGGAGTAGTACTGAGAATGGCAGTAACGCCTGGAGCCTAAATTTCAACTACTATGGCAACGCTAACATATACAGCAGCACCCGAACCTTCGGGCTATCCGTGCGGTGCATCGCAGAATAATCCGACAATTACAATAATTGACTATTTAAAAGATCAGAAAAAATTGCCTTATTTAAAATAAGCGTCCCCTCCATGCCCGCAGCTCAAATCATTGAATATTCGTAACTGGTTGCGCAACCAGTTACGAATATCATTAAAAATAAAATATGAAAAGGAGCATTTTACAACGAGCCGTATTCACCCTTGCCATGCTGTGGCATGCCGACCTCTCCGCCCAGTATATCGTGGGTAGCTGCGAAGCGGCTAGCGGCATTCTGACCGTTGCGCAGGAGACGTTTACTGTCACTGCCGGTGGGTGTTTTATCAATTCCGGTACGGTGTACTTTACCGGGGTGAACACCCTGACCAACCATGGCGGTATGTCGGAGCAGGTGGAAAGCGGCTGCACGGCTGATTATCGCAATCCCTGCGGCAATACGCCGGGCGCCGCCGGCGCCAATATCTTCGACAACAGCGTGGTTTCCACCACCATCAATGGCGATAACCCGATGCGGATGTACGCGGCGGCCATAGACCGGAATATCCAACTCGACAATGAGTGGCAGATTATTAATTCCTTTACGTTTACCACTGGCATGGTCACAACCGACCGCGCAGACCTGAGCCATTTCCTGCATTTTCGCGGGACGAGCAGCGTGGTCGGCGCGGCTGCAGTCAAGCATGTCAACGGCTACGCCGGTTGGTCGGGTACAGGCCCTTTCACGCTGCCCGTCGGCGACGGGATGAAATACCGGCCGGTCGGACTGGAAGGCAACTGCAGTACGGTATTCCAAGCCGCCTACTTCTCCGGCGATCCCGGTCTGGCCACCCTGCCCGCCGGCGCACCCTTCAATACCGACAGCAAGCCCGCCGGCGTCACCGTATCCCCAAGCGGATACTGGGACATCAACGGCGCGAGCGCCACGCCGATCACCCTGCATTTTGACGCCGATAGCGACCTGTATTTGATCGCGAGCAGCATATCGCAGCTGGTCATTCTGGGCTGGGACGGCACAGCCTGGGTCAGCCTCGGCCAGACCGGCAGCACGGGGACTTTGGCGGGCAGCGGCACGGTGACTTGTGCGGCGGTGGTGCCGGATAGTTATATTGCGTTCGCTTTGGGGGCGGGCTGCACAAATGCACTGTTAGCATTTGACGCCTCCCTCGAGGAAAATATCCTGATCCCTGGTACGAATCTGGCTGATTTTGATCTGACCGAGGCAAACGAACAGGTATACGGCGCTCCACTGCCCGTTGGCTTCACCGTAACGTATCACCTCACTGAGCAGGACGCGCAAGAGGATGTGAATGCCTTGACAAGTCCTTATTCGTCGGAAGCAGCGACCTTGTGGGCACGGCTGGAAGATAACGCCACGGGCTGCTATGCACTTTCGCAGCTGACCCTGATGCCGGTGGTGAATCCGATTCAACCGCCTGTTCGACTCAGGTTGGAAGATCCGGTCACCGGACTCGAATTTCCCGTCTCGCAGTGCGGCGATGTGGTGCAGATCGGCGTTTATGTGGATGATCATTTTGATTACATATACAACCTGCAGTTTAGCCTGAATTGGAATCCTGCAGAGTTGGAGTTTCTCGATGTAGTCAGCTTGCCGGCTATTAATGGTGATTTGCCTGTTACCGGGAATGTACCTGCCCTGGTCAACGATGGCAAACTGACGTACTCCTATGTGAATCTCTTCTCTGCTTCATTTCTCGCAGATGGAGCAGAACTCCTGGTGCTCGAATTTCGGGTGCTGGAAGGTAACGACGATATTGAACTAACTATCACAGGCGAGCCAATGACATTAGAAGCGATTAAGGATCCGCTCTTTGAAAATGTCGGCATCCTGCCCGTCAACACCTGGAGCATTCCGCCGGTGTCTGGCCCGGAGGCAGAAATTGCTACCTACTCCGACCTGCTCTGCAATAACGATGCAAGCGGTGCGGCAACGGTATCGGTCACCGGCGGCAATGCGCCCTACCAGTATTTATGGGATGATGATATTTTCCAGACTACGCAAACGGCAACCGGGCTCCAAGCTGGTACCTATGTTGTAACCGTCACCGCTACCGGTGGCTGCTCTACTACGGCCAGCGTGACGCTCAGCGAGCCAACCGCTGTGCTGGATGTCAATAGCACCACAAACAAGACCTGCTCCGGTTTTTCCGCAGGTACGCTGAACCTCAATGCCACGGGAGGCACCCCCCCCTATGATTGCGCATGGGACGGCCCTGCCACGAACGATGGAACGGCTGAAAATGCGGTCTTGCCTTTTGTGGTGAATAACCTTCCGGCCGGCAGTTACGCGATCACGGTCACGGACGCCAACGGCTGTACGGACACTGAAACCGTGGAGATACAGGTATTTGCTGCGCCTCCGGCCGCCATCAGTGGCCCGAGTAGTTTCTGTACCGGGGAGTCTGCGACACTGAGCGCCTCGGGCGGCACGGCTTACGCCTGGAGTACCGGTGCGAGTACGGCAACTATCAACGTGACCTCCGCCGGGACCTACACCCTGACCGTCACCGACGCCAACGGCTGTACCGGCACGGCCACCACCGCAGTGACGGTGAATACCGGGCCGACCGTACAGATTACCGGCGACACGGAGATTTGCTCCAATGAGACCACGTCGCTGAGCGCCTCTTCGGGCGCCTCGTACTTGTGGAGCACCGGTGCGACTAGCCAGGCGATCAGCGCCGGCGCGGCCGGAACGTATACCGTAACGGTGACTGGCGCAAACAGCTGCACTGGCACGGCCACAGCGACCCTCAGTGTGCAAACCGCCCCGGATGCGGTCATTTCCGGCGATCCGGTAGCCTGCGCAGGGCAGAGCGTAACGCTGACTGCCTCGGGCGGCGATCAACTTTTGTGGAGCACCGGCAGCAGCGCTGCGGAGATCGTACTGAACCAGGGCGGTACGTACAGCGTCACCGCGACGAATACAAACGGCTGCACCGACGTCGCGAGCGTCAGTGTCAATATAACCCAGACTACCTTCCAGGTTGAGGTCAGCGCAACGCCGGAAACCTGTGTGGGCGCCGCTGACGGCGCCGTCGCCCTGACCATCACCGGCGGCATACAGCCCTTTAGTTATTTGTGGAATAACCAAGCGAATACCAGTTCGATCAGCGGACTCAGCGCGGGCGCGTACGCCGTCACCATCACCGACGACGTCGGCTGCACACAAACCGCTTCGGCGGACGTATGCCTGCAGTGCAAGGCTTTTGCCGGAACTCTTCGGCACTGGTCAGACGACACAAGCCGGATCTCCGGCGTTTCCGTGACCCTGGGTACAGACGGCAGCGCAACCGCCGTCACTGGCGCCGACGGCCAATACCTGCTCACGGCAGCAAGCGGCGCGAATTTCAGCATCGTGCCGACGAAAACCGCCGCGCGAACCGCCGGGGTGACTTCTGCCGACCTCACGCGCATTCAGCGGCATGTCACCCTCATTGAACCATTCCAGAGTGGCTACCAGGTGTTGGCTTCCGATGCCAATTCCGACCGGCGTATTACCAGTCTAGATCTGGTGATCGGCTCGCAGTGCCTGCTCGGCAATCCTACCGCCTGCAATATCTGGAACGCCCCCGTTTGGCGCTTTGTGAAAGCAGATCACGTCTTTCCTGGCGTCCTGTCGCCCTGGAACCCGCCGGTCGGAATCACCCTGACTGGTGTGCAGGATGCATGCGATTTGCAGGACGGCTTGGATTTTGTCGGACTAAAATCGCTTGACGTCGTGCAGCCCCTGATTGGCCTGCGGCCTGCGCCGGTCGTTCTTCGCGGTACGGATGCGCTGTTGGAAGCAGGGAACATCTTGGAAGTACCTATTCGGGCGGCCGAGTACGCCGATTTGCGCTCTTTCCAGTTGGCCTTGGCCTTCGATCCCGCCACACTGCAGTTTGAATCGGCGGAACAGCCAGAGGGACAATTCGAATCGCCCATCGCCTTTGGGCTCTGGAACACGACGGGCGGTGAAATTCGCGCCCTGCAGTACGGCGTTTCCGGGGAGACCCTGTCCGATGAGAGCCTGCTGTTCACCCTGCGATTCACGGTGTTGGAGAGCGGGCGTTGGCTGCGGGACGTCCTCGCCCTCACTGAGGAGACCCTGCCTGCGGAGGCCTACACCTCCGAGTGGGTTCCGCGGCCTTTTGCGTTGGAATTCACGCATTCGACGCGGGTTTTTGATGGTTCGGGCGCTGCGCAGATGCAGTTGACTGCCGTTCCGAATCCCGCTGCGGGCAGTACCCGCCTGCGTTTTTACCTGCCGGAGGCTTGCGAGGCCCGGATTACCCTGACCGACGCTTCCGGGCGGCTTCTCCACGAATACACGGCTGCCTACGCTGCGGGCGCGCACGAGCGCCGGGTGGAATTGCCAGCGTCCGGGCTGTATTTGGCGACCTTGCAGACGCCGCAGGGCGTGCGGACGGTGAAAGTGCTTTGTGGAGCGGAATAAAAGAAGGCGAAGAGAAAATTTGACCATGAGAGGTCGTCTGCCCCCGGATCGCCCGGAAGGGGCAGGCGGCCTCTTATATCAACCCCCGCGATTTCAACTCCAAATACTTATTAATCGTCTGCAAAGTCAGCTCGCTGGGTTTGGTGAGCACCGCCTGAATGCCGTATTGGCGGAGGGTGGAGGCCATTTCTTTCTTTTCCTGCAAAAACCGGCGCGCTACGGTTTGGCGGTACACGTCTTCTGTGCGCTGCACCGGCTCCTGGGCGAGGCGGCGGATTTCGGTGTTTTCAAAAAAGACAACCACGAGCAAGTGTGCCTTGTTGAGCCGGCGCAGTACGGGCAGGGCGCGCTCCAACGCGTACCGGCTTTCAAAATTGGTGAACAGCAACAGCAGGGAACGCGCGCCGATCATCCGCCGAACGCCCTCGTACAACAACTCGTAGTTGGCCTCGCCCGGCCGCTCTTTTTCCCGGTACAGGGCCTCGAGGATGCGCCGCAACTGCCCGGAATCGCGCTCGGCTTTGATCGTCGCGCCCAGGACGTCGGAAAAACTCAGCAAACCTGCTTTGTCTTTTTTCTTTAAAATGATGTTGCTGATCGCCAGGGTGGCGTTGATGGCGTAGTCCATCAAACTCAGGCCCTCAAACGGCATCCGCATCACCCGGCTCTTGTCCACAATGCAATACACCTGCTGGCTCCGCTCGTCTTCGTACTGGTTCACGCGGAGCGCCCCCTGCCTGCCGGAGGCTTTCCAGTTGATGCTGCGGATATCGTCGCCCTGGACGTAGTTTTTGATCTGCTCAAATTCGTAACTGTGGCCAATACGCCGCATTTTTTTGATGCCGGTCTCGTGCGCAATGTGCTGCATCGCGCGCAATTCGTAGGCTTTCATCTGCTGGATGGACGGATACACGGCCACCTCCCGTTCCTGCGGAAATACCAGGCGCCGCTCCGCCAAACCCAGCGGGGTGGACACAAATGCCAGCACAGCGTGAAAATGGTAGGCGCCGCGCGTCAGGGGCGTCAGGGTGTATTCAATAACCCGGGATTCGCCAGGCACAAGCCGCAGCCGCACCTCAAAATCACGCCGCTGAAACTGAACCGGTACTTCATCAATTATTTTGATGTCCGCGCGAAATCGGCCAAAATTCCGCACCGTAATCTGTACCGGATTGGGATCAGACAGCGAAAAAACAGCGCTCGTGCGGCGCAAGGCGCCAATGCCTGGTTTTTTTGCAAAAAGTATCCCGCAGTCCACCACGGTGAGCATCGCGGCAATCGCCAGCGCCGATAATGCCACCGGAAATAAAACCGGAAAAGGGTACGCCATCGCAAAGACCGCGATCACGCCGCCAAATACCGCAAAAAAACGATCGGTTAAAAATAGATGACGCATACGAAATCGGGTTTATGCAGGCGTGGAATCGGATATAGGACAGCAAAAATGCGCTTAAAATGGCGTGTTTTTGATGTTTTTCAAGATTTGTAAAAACTAAGAGCGTGTCTAAAATTATATTCTCTGTTAATATGAAAAGAATTTTTTAGCCAGACAAGGCGCTTTTTGCAGGCGTAATGGGACTAATTACGGCGAAAAAAAGGAACGAAGGTTGGCTGAAAAAGACTTTCATATTAG
>JBEIDF010000144.1:0-9489 GCA_040383605.1 Lewinellaceae bacterium | reverse complement strand
GCGCCAGGCGCCAGCGTGAGGCGGTAGAGCCCGGCGCCGGATAAAGGGGCGGCCAAACGCAACAAATCGGGACGCGCCGTATCAAAAACAAACCGGGGCGACTCCAGGGGCGTACTGTCTTTTTGTAAGGCGCACCTGGCCGTATCCACCGATTGAATGGGGCCGTTAAACGGCAATTCCAAGGGTTTTCCGGGCCGGAGGGTCACCGTTTTGGATACCAGTCCGGCGGTGTCCGGCGCGGCGGGCGCGGCCGCAACCGGTTTGCGGCGACTGCCGGCGGCGGGCGGCGGCGGCGCATCGGCCCAAATCAGCCGCCGGTTTTGGAGAAAATCGCGCCGCGTACCAGCCTTGACGGAAATGGTGTCGGCGCCGGCCAGAAGACGCCAGAGGGTATCCTGAGGGTAGTCGTACCAAACATACAGGGAATCTGTCAGCCGCGCCGTCCACAACGACATGCCCGCTACGGCGCTTTCTATCTTTACGGTATCGGCAAAGCCGGTATAGATCAGTTGGATTTGCCCGTACGCCTTGGTGCGCGATTCCAATAGGCGGGTTTTTTCCGAATTTTCGAAAAGCCGGAGCGTCAGGGGCGCAGCAGTGGTATCCGACACCGATGCGGGGGTGTCCGGAAAAGCCACGCGCTCACTGCCACTGTCCCAACGCAGGTTTTGATTGCCGTCTTCAAAAGCCGCGCACCGAAACGCACCCGCGCGGAGGTTGGAAATAGCAAATTGCCCGCTCTTGTCGGTGCGGGCAAAATAATACGGCCGCTCTTTGGCGGGCAAACTGTCGCTGCCGGTGAGCGCATACAAGGCCACTGCTACGTTTTCTACCGGCTCGCCGGAGTAGGCGTCGGTGACAATCCCGCTCAGGCGAAGGCTGTCCAGGACGTCGCCGGTAGAAAAAACAAAACGCAAGTCCTGCGCCGGGTTTTCTTCGTGCAGGTCGCGCACGGCTGTCCCGAAATTGAGGGTGTAGGTCGTATTCTCGCGAAACTGCTCCTGCGGATCGAATTCCACCACTACGGTCTTGCCCTTGATGCGCACCTCGGGCTTTTTGGCCGGCGGCGGCGAAATCAGCAATTGCTGCGAAGCGTCTTTCAGGATGATCCACTCGTCGAAGCTGAGTTCGATTTTTTTCTGATTAAACCGCGTAGTGAAATTCGGCGTGCTGCGGGTGGAATCTATTTTTGGCGGCTCGGTATCTTTGGGGCCGCCACTGGGCGTACCCGGACGGGCGCAGGCGCTCCACAGCGCCGCGACAAAAAGCAGGAGGTATAAGTTGTTGCTCTGCATGGGTCGAATGGTATGCTTTGATTCGCCAGACCGCGCGCACTTGTATCCGCACGGCCCGCCGGCACACCCCGCAAAATTACGCGCCGAAACGGTATGCCTCGATAAATGCGCGATAGCGGGGATCTTTTTCCAGTATTTCGCGGTTGCCCAGCACCACAACGTGCTGTCGCGCGCGCGTGAGGGCTACGTTCAATTTTCGATCTACACCCTCGCCCGATATGTTCACCAAGCTGTTGAGCTGGTATCCGGTGTGTACGCAGCAGGACACGAGGATGATGTCGCGGGCGCCGCCCTGGTATCGCTCCACGGTGTCTATCGTGAGCGTCTCGGGATTTTCGCCGGCCTCCAACAGGCATTCGCGCATTTGGGCGATCTGCGCGCGCCAGGGCGTGATGACGCCCAAGGCGTTCGCAGGATCCCAAGCCAGGCCGTTTTCGAGGTACAGGCGATGAAAAAAACAGATGATCCGAACTGCCAGCTCGGCCTCCGGGCGACTTGTTTTTTGCCCGGGCAGGGCCTCGGCGGTTGGGACGTCGAAGAACGTAACGCGGCGCCGGGCAAGATGCCGCTCCCAGTCGGCGCAATCCGCCGGCGGTTGCAGGGACAAGGGTGCTTCCTGGGTGGCCCCGGCCGGCCCCGGCAAGATTTTCAACATGCCGCCGTAAAAATGGTGATTCGGAAACGCCATAATGTCGCGGTGCATCCGGCCCTGATGGCTCAGTTGCCCGTATGCCCACGTCCGACCGTCCTGCACAAATTGGCGGTACAAGCGCTCGAAATACGAGTCGCTCAAATTGTTCAGTCCTATCGTGTTGAGCGCAGGGTCTTTCACAAGCGTCCATTCCGGGCCTTGGGTAGTCACAGCCGGAAGTTGGCGATGATCGCCGATCAGGATAGCTTGATCGAAGCGGGTGAGCAGGCCGACGAGCTGGGGTTCAAGCAGCTGAGAGGCCTCGTCTATGACCAGCCGGTGAAATTTTTTCAGCTGCAGCAGACTGTCATTTTGGGCAAAAGAAGCCACGGTACCAACGTATATACGCCGTTTTTCGAGTACCTCGCGCAATTGCGCCCGGTTCGCCGCGCCAGCGATACGCTGCTGCAGCAACTGCCCGCGAAACCGCTCAGCGGTGGAAAAACGCGATCCGACGCGCAGGTACTGGTCGCGGATCGGGCCGCCCAGGCGGTCGAGCGCATCGCAAATCTCATCCACGGCGCGGTTGGTGTACGCGAGCAGGAGCAAATTGTCGTCGGTGTAGCGCAGTACCCAGTCGGCATAAGCATGGAGCATCACACTGGTTTTTCCAGTGCCCGGCGGCCCCCAAAGCAAGAAAAGGCGGGGCGCCTGGGTCATCCTTTGCAGGATTTGCGTTTGCTCGGCGGTAAGGGTGGTATTGCCGGCAACCGGCAGGGGCGCGGGAACATCCGCAGGCTCGGTCGGAGCAGGACAAACGATTTGAAGGCGGACGGCCTCCGGCGAAGCGGCCCATTCAAAGAGGCTGCGGTACATCCCGACGAATCCGGTTTCCAACATGTCCGGCTCGAGGTTCCAATAAGCGTCGGCTGGGAAGGGGAATAGGTTGAACTGCCGATAGCGCAGCTGCACGGTCACGGTGTCCGATTCGAGGGCGGTAATGGTGCATTTAATGACCTGGTGGTTCAGCACGTTGTCGCCCGCTTTTTGCACCGGATAGAGCACGGCAATATCACCCACCCGGAAATTAGCAAGCGGGTTGGTTTGCGCGGTTTTTTGAAAAACAATCCAGGGGTCTTCCTGGTCAGCCCGGTTGTCTCGTATATTCAAATGGCTCAGGATAGCAAAATTCTGCTGTTTTTCCTCAAAACTATGGCGCCACAGCGCGGCGTTGCCGCTGTGGTTGTCAGCTTCGGCAGCGCCGATTTTAGCGAGCAGGGCCTCCCGGGCAACAAACCCCACGAAGCTGTTGAAATATTTTCTTTCCCAACTGTGCAACCGATGGTATGCCTGTTCGAATCGCTCGAAATCGCGCGCCAAAAACCCTTTCCCCTGACCGTTTTTGGCGGTCAGCTTGGCGAGCAGGGGAATCTGGTCGGCGCCCGGCGGCACGGCGGCAAGCAGGCGCTCAATGGCGACCAGGTGGTTGCGCACTTGCAAGGCTTCCCACTGCTCGGACTCCAGGGTCGGGGCAAATCGCAGCGGGTTCAGTTCGGCGCCCGAATAAAGGATGTACTTCACAGGATCGGTTTCCGTTCCGAACACAGAGCGCGCAAGCAGGTCGTACAGCAGCGTCTGCGTAAAATGGCTGCGCTGGATGCCGTAGCTGTTCGGACGAAAAGGCCGCCCGCTTTTCAATTCGAGAATCGCCGTCTTCCCGGCTGCGCGGTGCAGCAAATCGAGCCGCCCCTGCAGGCCGTAGCGCGCGCTGTAAAAAGTGGGCTCCAGCATACTTTCCGTCGGCTCGATGCCCTGCTGGGCCAGTCCGCCGTCGGCCATAGCCCGCAGATTCAGGTAGTGCTTCTGGGCTTTTTGCCGCACGTCCAGTACCTCCTGATCGCTCATCGGCGCGTACGCGAGCGGATACAAGCCGAAGGTTTCGCGCAACAACTGGTCGAAGGGCGCCTCCGGTGTTTTCAACAGCCGGTCGAGAAAGTAATTGGCGATATTGCCCACGAGCATGGGCGTCGTCTGCTCATAAGGCAGAAATTTTTTGGCCAAATGGTACAGCGGCTCGGCGCCCTGCTCCTGGAAGGTCTCGGCGATGGCCGTGACGTCCGCCAGGTAATCCGGCTCCACGATAAAAACCCGGGGACGGTAAACGCCTTGCTCGTCCACGGCAATATCCAACAGATTCAGCACGACGGGAAAGCCGAAAACCTGGAGAATGAGGCGAATGGTCGGACTAAAATTTTCGTTGCGATCCGGCAGGCCATACCGCAGCTTCACCGTCTGGTCCGGCCGATCCTCTTCCACGGCCAACAGAACGTTTTCCGCAGGCACGTGCGCGAGGGCTACCACGCGGGCCGCATCCTTGTGGGCCCAGTTTTCCGGCGCTTCAAAATGCCATTCGCCCGGCGCTGGGAAAAGATCGGTCACTTCGGCGGGTATATCCGTTTGGTACAACAGCCGGACGGTCTCGGCCAGTGCGCGGGCGCCAAGGCGCACGTCGCGTTCGGCGCCGGGCGCGCCATCGCGCAGGCGGGCGCAACGCCGCCGGAAATAGTGAATAACTTGCAGGATATCCGCCGGAAACTGGTACTGATGCCCCACGTAACTGATGCGGGCAAACAGCGAACTGAAAGCCAACTGCTCGCGCCGGGTCGCTTCCAGAAACAAACGCTCCAGCAGCACGCCAATCGCCAACGCCCGGCCGCGAGCGTCCCGGGAAGGATGCGCAGCCAATTGGAGCAGCTCGCGGTATAGCAAAGGGGCGATTTCGGCAGACATAAGGGGTAAAATTAACGCATGTCCGGGACTTTCTTCTAAGCGCTTGTTCAAAATTTGATTTCTGGCAGGTGCAGCCCAGAAATCAAAATTTGAACAAGATCTAAAAACGAAGGCGTTTGTCGCCGCTTTGACCTCGACGGGAAAACCCCGAACCCACGCGATCGCCGACGCCTACTTCGACCAGATATTGTATTTTAAGATGCAATATATAGCCCGAAAACCGTCGCGCCAACCTATTTTTTTCCCCTCTTCATAGGAGCGGCCGTAATAAGAAATCCCCACTTCGTAAATCCGAACGCCCTTGATCCGGCTGATGCGGGCTGTCACCTCCGGCTCGAAACCGAAACGCTTTTCCCGAAGATACAGGTTTTTGAGGATATCCGCCCGAAACAACTTGTAGCAGGTCTCCATATCCGTCAAATTCAGGTTCGTAAAAGCGTTGGACAGGGAGGTCAGGAACTTATTCCCGATGCTGTGCCAAAAGAAGAGGATGCGGTGCGGCCGCCCGCCCATAAAACGGGAACCATAGACCACATCGGCAAATCCGTCCAGTATCGGTCGAAGCAAAATGTTGTACTCGGCCGGATCGTACTCAAGATCGGCGTCCTGTATAACAATAAAATCGCCCGTGGCAAAGCGGATACCCGAATGGAGCGCGGCGCCCTTGCCCTGATTCACCTCGTGCTTTTGATAACGGATATTCAAATCCGGATTCGCTGCTATATAGCGCATAATGGCGCCCTCGGTGTCATCTTTAGAACAATCATTGGTAATAATGATCTCCTTCTGCATGTCGCCAATCAGGCGCACCGCCTTGATTTTGTCGAGAATGAAGTGAATCGTGCGCTCTTCGTTGTACGCAGGAATGACTATAGAAAGGGTCTGGCTCATATTGCTTCAAGTTTGGCACGAAAAATGCCTTTGTTTCGATGCAAAGGTAGGTTTAAGTTGAGAATTTGCCGGATTTCGGGGCGGGTTAAATACGCTCAGCGGCTTTTTTTCGATTCGCCTGATTTTTAAAGCCGATGAAACAGGGAAAATGCGCTGTTTTTAAGCCGTCATAAAAACGCCGGATGCGTTTCTACGTGTTAAAAATAAATTTAACAGCCGTCTTGAAAACTATTTTTTGCATTTAACCGTTTACAATTTAGTTAAATATTTAATCATTTTATAATCAAACATCATGACTAATCGTCTCCGCATGTTCCGTCGTCTCTGGGGTATTTCCCCCAAACTGGCCTTGTCTTTTGTTTTTCGTAAGGCCCGCCGCCAGGCCACCCGGCTGATCCCCCGGGATGAGTGGAATAAAAACTGGTTGGGTGAAGAAATGCGCCCCTTTAACAGCCTGCGGTAACGCAGGCTTTTTTGTTGTTACGCAGGAAATCCGCAACTTAGCGCCTCGTTTGCACGGAAGATGATCTTCGTGCAAAATGTTCCGGCTTTTTATGAAAAAAATACTCTTCTTCTCCGCAATCGCCCTTTTCGCCTGTACTAAAAAAAGCGACCAGCCAGCCCCGGGCGCAGCCGGCGGCCGCACCAACTACCAACTCGAAGCCATCGAAGGGTATCTCGTAAAACCCATGCCGCTGACAGAATCTGTCACGGCAAGCGGCACGCTCCTTCCAGCCGAGGAAACAGCGCTGCACCCGGAAACCAGCGGCCGGGTCGTCCGAATCAACCTGCCGGAAGGAAAATCCGTGTCCAAAGGCGCCCTGTTGCTCAAATTGTTCGACGAAGACCTGCAAACGCAACTGCGCAAACTTGACTGGCAACTGAAGCAGGCAGAAATCACGGAACAACGCCTGGGCGAACTACTACAGTCTAAAGGGGTAAGCCGCCAGGAATACGATCTGGCCGCCCTGCAAGTCCAGACACTGCGCAGCGAAATGGATCTGGTGCGCATCAATATTCAAAAAACGGAAATCCGCGCGCCGTATGATGGCACAATCGGCCTCCGCAGGGTCAGCCCGGGCGCTTATGTCACGCCGGCCAACGCCGTCGCAACCATCCGCACCACACAGGCGCTAAAACTGGATTTTTCCGTGCCGGAAAAATACGGCAGCCTCCTGAAGCCCGGACAAAAAATATCGTTCAAAGTAGAAGGGCAATCAGCCCCATTCACCGCCATCGTTTCGGCGACGGAACAAAGCATCGCCGCCGAAACACGCAATTTGCAAATCCGCGCGCAAGTCCAAGGCCGACAAACCGGCCTGCTGCCCGGCGCGTTCGCCGAGGTGTCGCTCAATATGTCCAACAAATCCAATGCCCTCCTCATCCCCAGCCAGGCACTGGTGCCGCAAGCCCGCGAAAAATGCGTGTATGTGAGCAAAAATGGCACGGCAGACTTCAGGCCGGTTAAAACCGGCGTGCGCCAGGCGGGTATGGTGGAAATCACCGAGGGACTTCAGGCCGGAGACACGATCGCCACAACCGGCATTCTGTTCCTGCGCCCCGGAGCGCCGATGCGGTTTTCTACTGTGGACTAAGCCCGCGAAAATATTCGACCGCCAGGCGGTAGCCGTCCAGTCCCAACCCGGTAATCGTGCCCGCGCAGCGCGCAGCAAGATAAGAGTGCCGCCGGAATGCCTCCCGGGCCGCCGTATTGCTGATGTGTACCTCCACCACCGGCGCTGGAATGGCGGCAATGGCGTCAGCTAATGCAATGGACGTGTGGGTGAACGCACCGGCGTTTAATATGATCCCCTGTGCCGAAAAGCCGGACGCGTGCAGCCGGTCTATCAGCGCACCCTCGTGATTACTCTGAAAATAAGCCAACCGTATGTCCGGATATCGTGTTTGTAATTCATCAAAAAATGCCTCGAACGTCCGGTTCCCGTATATTTCCGGTTCCCGCTTGCCCAACAAGTTTAAATTCGGGCCGTTGATTATGTCAAGATGCAACATGGGCCTGTGAAAATGATTGGTGAATTGCAAAATTGTAACTGGTTAGCAGGTCGCGTCTGAGCCAAAAAAGTATCCATTTTTCGCCAGACAAAGCGATTTTTTGCAGGCCATAGCAGCGCTATGGTCAAAAAAAATCGCAAAGTATGGCGGAAAATGGGACTTTTTGGGCCAGACAGCGATCTTGCTAACCGGTTACGCAAAATTATCCCTATTTTTCCGGTTCACACAACCCGAAATATAAATATGCCCAAACTGTTTGCCGCCCTGCTCGCCGCCGCACTCGCCGCGCCGCTATGCTCTACCGCGCGCCTCGACGCGCAAACGATATCTATGTCCGAACCGCTGACGATCCGCAACGACTACGGATACGAGTTAATCGGCCGGATACGCGATCATATCCTGCTTTTTCGGGATAAATACGACGAATTCGAAGTGCAGGCGTTCGACCGGCAAATGCGGCTGTCCTGGAATAAACCCCTGGAAGACATCGCCCGCCGGGGTGTGCAAATCCTGGCGGTCGTCGGCAGTAAAAATGACTTCTCCGTGCTGTTCAAAGCGCGCCGCCGGGGCGCCACGCTCCTGTGCCTGCACAAATACGACCCGGGCGCCAACCTGATTGACAGCGTCACGATTAAAAATTACGGCGAACGGGTCTTCGCCCCGCCCGCACTCGACTTGGTCATCAGCGAAGACCGAAACTGCGTCGCCGTGTTCAATACCGCTGAAAAAGGCACGATGGAGGTTGTGTGCTTCCGCCTGGATAAAATGCAGGTAATCTGGGATAAAATCGTTCAGTTCGAACAAGACTACTATGAAACAACGCTCAAAAGCCTCGTGCTGAGCAACGACGCCCGCTTCTTCCTGGTCAGTGAATACAACAACCGCCGCGGCAAACTGGACGAACACGCGTTCCGAATTCTGGAAATCCATGTCGCCGGCGACCAACTGCACACGGCGCCACTTAAAGACCTGCTCACCGGCGACGTGAAGTTCGTATTCGATAACAAACAACGGCAACTCGTCGGCGCAGGCCTCTATGGCGATAAATCCCGCGACCGAATCAACGGCTTTTTCTATCTCCGGTTTCCACAAAACGAACCGCCGGTGCTGCATTACGAACCCTTCGACGATCAGTTTATGTCGGTGCTGCGCCGTAAAGACCTGGAACAGGAAAATATACGGGGCGTCAGTGACGCCGATGTGATCCAATTGGCGCTGCGGCAGGACGGCGGCGCGCTGCTGATCGCAGAACGCCACCACGAAATCGTGCGGGGAACCGGGGCCGGACGCGGGTTTTGGCGGGACGGCATGCGGATGATCGTGGACTATTACTTTGACGATCTTTTTGTGGTGGCGATCAATCCAGACGGCAGCCTCCACTGGAATACGGTATTGCACAAAAAACAATACTCGCAAGACGATGAGGCCATTTTTTCTTCTTTTTTCCTGTTAAAAAGCCCGGATCGGCTGCATTTCATGTTTAATGATGAAATTAAATATGAAAACACCTGCAGCGAATACGTCCTGAATCCCGTCGGGGAATTCGACCGAAACAGCCTGCTCTCCACCGTCAACCAAGGCCTGCGGCTGCGATTCCGCGACGCTATCCAAATAAGCGCCACGGAGTGCCTGGCGCCCTCAGAATTCCGAAACCGGCTCCGATTGGTGCTGATCCGTACTTAGAGCTTGTTCAAGTTTTGGTTCTGAGGCGAAACTGCAAGAATTTTATTTGTAACTGGTTAGCAGGTCGCGTCTGAGCCAAAAAAGGATCCATTTTTCGCCAGACGAAGCGATTTTTTGCAGGCCATAGCAGCGCTATGGTCAAAAAAAATCGCAAAGTATGGCGGAAAATGGGACTTTTTGGGCCAG
>JBEIDF010000143.1:0-9671 GCA_040383605.1 Lewinellaceae bacterium | reverse complement strand
GTTTTTTTCTCGCCGGGCAGCAAATCGAAATAATTATCGGTAAAAAAGCCGGCGACTGCGGATTGCAGGCAAACGTTTTTAGCGAGTTTATCGGTCTGCAGGGTAATTTGATAGCCATCATTGACGCTGTCTGCCTGCATACTGATCCGCGGGTTGGGAAGGTCGAGTTTTTTGGGCTTATCAAAATAGAACAACCGGCGGTAGGCGAGTTGGCCCTCGGCGGTCTGGAGGGTGATTTCCACCACGGCATCCTCTTTTTTGTGTTTTCCCAACAGCGTCCGGAGCGCGCCTTGCCAGATTTGGAGGCTGGAATCGGGCCGGATGCGTTGCTGCGGCGTTGTGTGGTCGAACAGGTTTTTTCCGTCGAAACTGAGGGCGCGCACGCGCAGGACGAGGGTGGTATCCGCCGGCAGATCGGACACGCCGTACACCTGCAGAATATCATCCTCGAGGAAAGGCAATGCGGCGACCGGGCTGTAGGCTTCCCGAACAAAATAGTGCAGGGCTTTCCAGCGGCCGTAGTAGTCTATGCTCGACCAGGAAGCCACAGGCCACACGTCGTTGAGCTGCCAGTAGAGCGTGCCCATGCAATAGGGTTTATTGCGGCGGTGCGCTTCGATACCGAGGCGCATACCCTCTGCCTGGAGGAGCTGGCTGACATAAACGAAGTCGGCAAAATTTTCCGGCACGCGGTAGTCGCGCTGCATATATTCGGCGATAAGCGCGTTGCCGCGCGGGTGTTTTTGATGGACGCGCATGACCGGGCTGTCCAGCGTGCGGTCTTCCGGCAGGCTAAACGATTCGATGGTGCGCCATTCGGGGAACGACTGGAAGCCGAATTCGCTCATGAAGCGAGGCACTTTTTTGTCGAGTACCGAGAAAGGCTCCTCGTCGTGCCACACGCCCCAATAGTGGGCGTCGCCTTCGGTGAGCGATTTGGGATTTGCCCTGCCGAATTTGGGGGAGCTTTCCCAGTACGGCACACCGCCGCCGGCATCCGCCACATACGCGGGCAGCAAATCCACAAACAGGGTTTTGTAATCTCGCCAGCGTTGAATGCGCTGCGATTCGTTGAACTGCATCTGCCAGCCCCAGTTGTGCCAAGCCTCGTTGTTTTCATTGTTGCCGCACCAGAGGGCGATGCAGGGGTGCTGGCGCAGGCGTTCGATTTGTTCGCGGGCTTCTGCCGCTGCATTTTTCAGGAAAGCGCCGTTTCCGGGGTACAAGGCGCAGGCGTACATAAAGTCCTGCCAGACGAGGATCCCGCGGGCGTCGCAGAGTTGGTAAAACAGCTCGTCTTCGTAAATCCCGCCGCCCCACACGCGGAGCATGTTCATATTCGATGCCGTTACGTCGTCGAGCAGGCGTTTGTATTGCGCGGGCGAAACGCGATCCTGGAACATGTCCTGCGGGATATAATTGGCGCCTTTGCAGAACACCGGCTTGCCATTCAGTTTAAAATAAAACTGCTCGCCCTTGTCGTCCGGCGCAGTCACCAATTCGATGGTGCGGATGCCGGCGCGCACATCGGCTTTATCGAGGGTTTTACCCTCTTGTCGAAGTTCGAGTGAAAAATCATAAAGATGCGGTTCACCCATGCCGGCGCACCACCAGAGGCGGGGGTTGGGGACGGTAAACCAGACAGAGTCCTCATGGACGCCGGTGTCGAGCACGCGCTCGTCCACCGATTTGTTTTTGTTGTATTTGGTAAAAACCGTGACCTTCCCGCTTACCTCCGAACGGTAGCGGAAATGGGCGGTCATGCGGGCGCTGTTTTCCGAGATTTCCGAGGTGGCAAAAAAGACGTTTTCGAGCAAAAAATCGTCCCAAACCAGCAGCTCCGGCTCTTTATAAATACCGCAGCCGACCAGGCGCGGGCCCCAGTCCCAGCCATAGTGAAACTGCGCCTTGCGGGTCATGGTGCGGATGCCCCCGGGCAGTTCATAGCCCAGTTCCTGCCAGGCAGCAGCGACCTTTTTGACCGGGCTTTCGAAATAAATGTGCAGCGTATTGTCGCCTTTTTTGAGCAGCGCCTTGACGTCCACCGTCCAGGAGCGGAACATATTGTCCGTTTCGAGGATCAGGGTATCGTTGAGGTATATTTGGGCGTAGGTATCGAGGCCTTGGAAGCGCATTTCGACGTGCTTGCGGGCCAGGATATCTTCCTGCACAAAAAACGTACACTGGAATTCCCAGTCTTCCTGCTCGATCCACTGCTGCTTGAGTTCGTGATCCCGGTAGTAGGGATCGTCGAGTTTCCCATGCCCCATCAGGGCCGTATGCACACTGGCGGGGAGGGTGGCCGGCAGCCAATCGCCGGTATGGGCCTGACGGAATTCCCAAGCGCCTTCGAGGCGTTTGGTAAAAGGCGTTGCCGGCGATTGCGAATGGGCGATCATAGTGAAAAGGGAGAAAAAGGGGGCCAGGAGTCGCAGCATGATAAATAATTACGTTTATTTCCCGGATAGTTCCACCTGGATACCCAACGACACCTCTTCGTTGAGTTCGATTTGATCGCCCGGGAGGTTCTCGGTCAGTTCCAGCTTGTCGGCCAACACCTCGCTTTTGATGTAATCTGCAAAATCGGTGACGGCCTGGGTGATTGCCGGGTGGTTTTCAAGCGTTACGCGGATGCGGTCGGTAACATTAAAATCTTTTTCCTTGCGCAGATTTTGGATGCGATTGACCAGGTCGCGGGCGGTGCCTTCGGCCAGCAGCGATTCGGTGAGGGTAACGTCCAGCGCCACGGTGATCCCTTGTCCGGCAGCCACCTTCCAGCCCGGCAGGTCTTCGGTGCTGACTACCACGTCCTCCGGGGTAATAGCGTGCGGGATTCCGTGGACAACAATTTCCACGGCGCCGGTTTTCTCCAGCGTATTGATTTCCTCGTTTGTGAAGCCGGCGATGATTTGCGCGGCTTCCTTCATATCCTTACCCAGGCGAGCGCCGAGCGTTTTGAAATTGGCTTTTGCCGATTTTTTTATCAGTCCGTCCGCATCGGTGATAAATTCCAGTTCTTTTACATTGATTTCGGACAAGATCAAATCTTTCACGCCATTAACCTCTTCGATAAACCCTTCGTCGAGCACGGGCAGCAGCAGTTTCTGCAGCGGCAGCCGCACGCGGAGTTTTTCTTTTTTCCGGATACTGAGCGCGAGCGAACAGATGCGCTGGGCATAGTACATCCTGCGCTCCAGGTCTTTGTCAATTTTTGCAGAATCCGGGTGCGTCAAGTCGGTGAGGTGTACCGAGGCGTGGCGCAGGGGCGTGTTGTGGGCGCGGGCGGTTTCGCGGATGGGATTGGTCAGGTTGCGGTAGAGCCAATCGGAGAAAAACGGCGCCAGACTGGCACTAAGTTGAGCGGTGACGGTGAGGCATTCAAACAGCGTTTCGTAGGCGGCGCGCTTATCGGCGTTCATTTCGCCGCGCCAGAAACGGCGGCGGGAAAGGCGGACATACCAGTTGGAGAGGTGCTCATCCACAAACTCTTCGATTGCGCGGGCGGCGCGGGTCGGCTCATAGTCGTCCATGGCAGCGCGGTAGTCTTCCACCAGGCTGTAGAGCTTCGAGAGCGCCCAGCGGTCGAGTTCTGTACGTTGTTCGAGCGGGAGCACGTCCTGTTCGTTCATTTTCCAGCCGTCGAGGTTGGCGTACAGTGCAAAAAAGTTGTAGGTATTGAAAAGTGTGCCGAAGAACTTATTGCGCACCTCCAGGATGCCGGCGGCGTCGAATTTGAGGTTGTCCCAGGGGTTTGCGTTGGCGATCAGGTACCAGCGGGTGGCGTCGGCGCCGAATTCGCCGATCGTGGAGAAGGGATCCACGACATTCCCTTTGGATTTGGACATTTTATTGCCGTCTTTATCCAGCACCAGGCCATTTGACACCACATTTTTATACGCCAGGCTATCGAAGGCCATGACGGCGATGGCGTGCAGGGTATAGAACCATCCGCGGGTTTGATCCACGCCTTCTGCGATAAAATCGGCGGGGTACATCGTATCGAAGGGGGCGTTGAAGGGGCGGTCGGCGCCGGCCTGCAGTTTGTCGTAGTCGAGTCCCCACTGGGCGTAGGGCATCGAGCCGGAGTCGAACCACACGTCAATGAGGTCGAGTTCGCGGCGCATGGGTTTGCCGGAAGGCGCCAGGAGTACAATATCGTCTATGTACGGGCGGTGGAGGTCGAACGGGTCGTCGGCGCCCAGCGGGTTGTGCGGCATAAGTCCTGCCTGTACCGCCTTATCCACTTCTGCGCGCAGTTGAACCATCGAGCCGATGCAGATTTCCTCATTTTCGTCTTCCGTGCGCCAGATCGGGAGGGGTACGCCCCAGTACCTGGATCGGGAGAGGTTCCAGTCCTGCAGATTTTCGAGCCAGGCGCCGAAGCGGCCGCTGCCAGTGTGTTCGGGTTTCCAGTTGATCGTTTTATTGAGTTCGGCCATGCGTTCTTTCACAGCGCTGGCGCGGATGAACCAGGAGTCGAGCGGGTAGTACAGCACCGGTTTGTCGGTGCGCCAGCAATGCGGATAGTTGTGTTTGTATTTTTCGATTTTAAAGGCCTTGTTGTTTTCCTTGAGGTGCAGGGAAATCAGCAGATCGGTTGGTTTAAAATCTTTTTGTTCCTGTACGTCTTTGGGATAGTACTCCGCTTTGACGAACAGGCCGCCGAAAAGCGGCACTTCGGGCACAAACCGACCTTGCTTATCCACCAGCGGCAGGATCCGGCCTTTTTCGTCGGGCACGCCGATAAACGGCACGCCGGCGGCCTTGCAGACGCGGAAGTCGTCGGCGCCGAAATAGGGCGCCGTATGCACCACGCCCGTGCCGTCCTCCGTCGTCACAAAGTCGCCGGGAATGACGCGGAACCCGTCGCGGGCGAGCGCTTCGCCGACGAGTTCCGGCATGGGCAGGAGTTGCTCGTAGCGCACGCCGACGAGGTCGCGGCCGTGCAGGGATTGCACGACTTTGTAGGGCAATTTTTTATCGCCGGGCTGATACCCTTCGAAGGTCATACCGGCGTCGTCGGGGTTGAAATAGGCGTGCAGGCGTTCGCGGGCGAGGAGGACGCTGACGGGCGCGCCGGTGTACGGACTGCGTGTTTTTACCTTGACGTATTCGATGTCGGGGCCGACAGTCAGGGCGACGTTGGAAGGCAGGGTCCAGGGGGTAGTCGTCCAAGCGAGGATGCGCACGTCCTCTTGCTCGTTTTCGAAAAGAAAAGCCGATTTGCCCTCGCGCTGCACTTTAAACATCGCGACGGTAGAAAAATCCGTCACCTCCTTGTAGCAGCCGGGCAGGTTGAGTTCGTGGGAACTCAATCCGGTGCCGGCGGCAGGACTGTATGGCTGGATTGTGAAACCCTTGTACAGGAATGCCCGGCCGTCGGTTGTTTTTTTATCGTACAGGCGGCGCAGCAGCCACCAGCAGGTTTCGATGTAGCGGTTGTCAAAGGTGATATACGGGTTGTCGAGGTCCACCCAGTAGCCCATGCGGCGGGTAATATCGTCCCAGAGGTCCTTGTACTGCATGACCGTTGCGCGGCAGGCCTGATTGTACTCGTCCACCGAGATTTTTTTTCCGATATCCTCTTTGGTGATCCCGAGTTCCTTTTCCACCTGGAGTTCGATGGGCAGGCCGTGGGTATCCCAGCCGCCTTTGCGTTCGACACGGAATCCTTTGAGCGTTTGATAGCGGCAGAACAGGTCTTTTACGGCGCGCGCCATCACGTGGTGGATGCCGGGTTTGCCGTTTGCGGAGGGCGGGCCTTCATAAAAAACGAACGGCCGGTCGGCAGGGCGCTGTTCGACGGATTGTTGAAAAATGCCTTCCGCTTCCCAAAATTGCAGGATCTCGGCGTCTATGGAAGGCAGGTGGAGTTGTTTAAATTCGCGATACATGTCGTGCAAGGATTCGGATATTCAAATATTGGCGTTTGGCGGTCGCAAAGATACCCAAATTAGCCCAAAAAGAAACCGTCTCTTGCCGGTGGTTGGCAAGAGACGGTTTCTTTTTGCGGATTATCCCGCCCGCTTACCATTTCACGAATGGCGTTGCATAATTTCCTGCCCGCAGGTAATACAGTCCCGGCGTAAGCTGCGCAACGGGCGCCGGGATATCGTGCTTGCCGGGTTGGAGCAGCATGGCGGGCGACTGCCACTGCAGCCGGCCGTCGGCGCTGAACAGGCGGCAGATGATCTGTTCCGATTGTTCGAGGCGGAGTTGCAGCCGGGCCTCCTCGCCGACGGGATTGGGCAGCACGCGCAGGCGGTCGGCGAGGACGACGGGTGTTTGCGTCGAAGAGGAAGCCTGGAGCAGGCCGTTGCGCGGTCCGTTCAGCACATTGCGGATATGATTTGCCTGGCCTTGCGAGAACATATTCATGCAGCTCTCGCTGGAATAGTCCATATAGTTTTCCACCAAATCCGGCATATCCAAGCCGTAAAAAGGCTCGATTTGATTGCAGGTATTGCGGGTTTTATTGCAATCGAAGGACGACTGTGCGTTGGCGAAGGGCGTATCGTCAATCCCGTCGCTTTCACTGCAGTTGTTGGGAAGCCCAAACAATCCGCCGTCGCCCCAGATATGCCGCAATCCGAGATAGTGGCCGACCTCGTGGGTGCCGGTTCTGCCGCGGATCGTCAGGTTACCGGCGCCACCCGGCACGGGAAGCGGGTAGGGGTTGTTGCGGCCCACGGTGCGGTAATCGAGCACCACGCCGTCCTGTTCCGGGCTTGGCGCGCCGCTGTTGGCGGGCCAGTTACCCAGGTTGTTGGGCGGAAACGCGAATCCGAGCACCTGCCCCAGCGTAATGCCGCCGAAAGCGATGGGTTGAATCTTGCAAATCCAGATGTTGAGGTACGCATCGGTATCCCAGGCGTCGCTGCCGCCGGAGGCCGTGCTTTTGAGGTTGGAGAGGATCTCGTTGCCGAGCAGGTTGAGTTGAAAATTTTGGGTGGTCTGCACGCGCACGATGTCGGCGAGTTCGAATTGTACCTGCGGGTTTCCGGCCACCGGCTGGAAGGCGGGCCGGAGGTCGGCGGTATCCGGATTTTGGCGGTTGAAATCTTCGTTCAGGACGGCAATCTGGCTGAGCACAATGCTGTCGTGCAGGTTTTCCTCCGGGCTTTTCCAGACGACATGCACCACCACCCGGATTTTGAGCGGCGTGCGGCGTGCCGCATCAGGCGCTGTGGCCGTTTGGGCAAATGTTTCCAGAAAAGATTCCCGGAGTTCCGGATAATGCGCGTTCAAAATCTGGTCGAACACTTCATTGCCGCACAAAACGGGCAGCGGTTCAGTCTGGGCGCCGGCAAAAAACGGCAGGAGCAAAAACGGAAGTACAAAACGGTTCATACGCATGGTTTTAATTTGCAGTCTCTGGCCACCCGAAGCGCCAGTCGTTTTTTTGTTCGGCGCCCTCGCACATGACCAATTATAATGTTGTTAGGAAATGCTGCCAAACCACAAAAATAGACAATTCCCCCCAATCCCCAATCCGAAATCCCCAATCCGCATTTACAAATTTTTTCTCACCAAATCCAACCCATACACGCCCGCCAAATGAATATTCTTAGCCCGATCCCGTCCAAAAATATGTTTCACCGCCGTAACGCCGCCGCGGCGGTCGGCCACCGCCATCCAGACTGTGCCAACGGGCTTATCGGGCGTGCCGCCATCCGGACCGGCAATGCCGGAAATGGACAGCGCGACGTCCACGCCCAAGGCGTCTAAGGCGCCGATCGCCATGGCGCGCACGGCGCCTTCGCTCACGGCGCCCTGCTCGAGGAGTGTTTGTTCAGGCACGCCCAGCAGCTGCATTTTCAAGTCGTTGGAATAGGCCACCACGGCGCCGCGGAAGTACGCAGAGGATCCGGGCACGGTGGTCATCAGATGGGCAACATAGCCGCCGGTGCAACTTTCGGCTGTGCCGAATTGCAGGCCGCGCGCCTGCAGCATGCGCCCGACGACCTGCTCCAGGGTCTCGTTTTCGCGGCCAAAAATGATTTCGGGTATAACACCGGCCAACACCGCCGCCTGCGCTTCCACCTCCTGTTCCAGCACCGCCAGGCTTTCCGCCGAGCGCGTGCCCGCTCCCCAGCCAGTGAGACGCAGCCGTACCTGGCCAAGCGCCGGCAGGTAGGCCAACCGGATATGCGGCGGCAAGGCCGACTCGAACGCTTCGATGCGCTGTGCAATCGCGCTCTCACCCGCACCGACCGTCAGCAGCGTGCGGTGTACGATAGGCCGACCCGGAAAACGCTCCTGCAAGCGCGGCAAAACCTCCGCCGTCATCAGGTACTCCATTTCGAAGGGCACGCCCGGCAGGGAAATGTATATTTTACCGGCCGAATCGAACCACATACCCGAAGCAGTTCCCACCTTGTTGGTCAAAATCAAAGCCCGCTCCGGCAACATTGCCTGCTCGCGCACCGATTCCGGCATCGGGCGACTAATTTTTTCAAAATATGCAGCAATGCGGTCGTACACGTCCTGGTGAAAAACCAATCCGGAATCGAACAGCGTACACAAAGTTTTTTTCGTCACATCGTCTTTGGTCGGCCCCAACCCGCCCGTCATGATCACCACATCAGCCTGCGCCGCGGCGTGCCGAATGCCTTCGGTAATCGCCTCCCGGGTATCCGAGACGGAACTTTTGCCCACCACCCGGAAACCCCGGAGATTGAGCTCGCGGCTCATCCAGGCCGAATTGGTGTCAATTATTTGTCCGATGAGAATTTCATCGCCGATGGTAAGAAGATGGGCGGTCATAGCGCATGGTTTAAAAAAACGCCGAAATGTAGCAGGAAATCAGTTACCGAACTAAAAAAGAAACCATTTTGTCCAATGAAGCGTTTTTTCAGTCTGTCAAAAGCATATCCAGGTCTTTCTCGTTGCGTCAAAAATCTCGGACATGCAGTTACTTCCTTACCTTTACCCCCTCAACCGCACACTATGGCAAAAGAATGGAACCTGGGCGAAAAAGAAACCGGGTTAAAAAAAGAAACAGAACACGCGGTTCTGGTCGGCTTAATCACGCCCGACCTGAACGAGCGCGTCGCAAATGAATACCTCGACGAACTGGAATTTCTGGCCCATACCGCCGGCGCAAAAACGGTGAAACGTTTTACGCAACGCCTCGCGCATCCCGACCACCGCACGTTTATCGGCAAAGGCAAGGTGGAAGAAATCAGAAAGTACCTCGAGTGGCATGAGGAAATTAATATGGTGTTGTTCGATGACGATCTGACGGGCAAACAAACCAACCAGCTGGAAGAAGCGCTCAAGGTGAAAATCGTGGATCGCTCTTCGCTCATCCTCGATATCTTCGCCAACCGCGCTCAAACCGCGCAGGCAAAAACGCAGGTCGAACTGGCGCAAATGAAATACCTGCTCCCCAGGCTGCGCGGCCTCTGGACGCACCTCGAACGCCAACGCGGCGGGATCGGAATGCGCGGTCCGGGTGAAACCCAGATCGAAACGGACCGCCGCCTGGTGCAGTTTCGGATCAAAAACCTGGAAGAAAAACTCAAGGATATTGACCGCCAAGCCCAAACACAGCGCAAAACCCGCGGGGAAATGATCCGCGTCGCCTTGGTCGGCTATACAAACGCCGGAAAAAGCACGCTCATGAACCTGCTCAGCAAATCAGAAGTGCTGGCGGAAGATAAACTCTT
>JBEIDF010000142.1:0-9869 GCA_040383605.1 Lewinellaceae bacterium | reverse complement strand
GGGGATGAAGGCGGGCGTCATATATGTTAAAATGTAGTAACTGGTTAGCAGGTTTATTAAAACTACTCCACCATCAAATTGCATCCGCGCATTTCCGCCGTATCCAGTCGGCCCAGCACCTCGAAACGGCCGTCCGCGTACACCTTGCCCACGTCTTCCGTAGCGATAAACGCGCAGGTGTCGAGGTTGGCGAGATCCACGAAGCAAAGTCGGCCGGGGCGGCCGGGGGGCAGGCAAGCGAACGGGTCATTGATTTCAAATGCGAGGGCGCGCAGGGTCGGGGCGGGGACAAAAATGCCGCTCCCGGTCGAGTACGCCTGCGAGAAAAGTTCCGTCATGCCAAATTCCGAATGAATCGCCGGCGTATGGAAAGCGGCTTGCAGCGCGCTGTGCAGTTGGTCGCGGGTGATTTCCTTTCTGCGGCCCTTCATGCCGCCGGTTTCCATGATGGTGACGTCGGAGAGATTCTGGGGATATTGTTCGGCAAAGTCCAGCAGGGCGAAGCTCACGCCCAGGAGGAGCGTTTTTTCGCCGGGTTTGCGCCTTCGGAGGATATCGGCCAGCCGGTCGGTATCGGACAGGAAAAATCCGCTGTCGGGCTGTGCGGAGCGGCGAATAAAATCATCGGCCATGGCGACCAGCGAGGAGCCGGTGCGCTCGAGATAAGCGGGCAGCAGGGCGAGGATGCGCCAATCCGCAAGCGCGCCGTAAAACTGTTGAAATCCCCGCCGGGCATTGGCCAGGTACCAATCCAGTTTGCGCGCGAGATGCCGCGAGGCTTGTCCGCCCGTGCCGCTGGAGGTAAAAACTGTTTCCGGCGCCCAGTCGCCCGTCTGCACGGCATGCGTTTTGAAAAAAGAAATGGGGAGAAAAGGGATGGCTTCGAGTTGCCGGATTTCGGCGGGATCGCGGTGTAGCAGCTCAAGGAAGCGGCGGAAAAGCGGGTTACCCGCCGCCTGGTAGCGAAAGACATCCAAGGCCAGGGATTCGAACCCGGCGGGCTGAATTTCCGTTATAGCGGACAATAATTGTTCGCGCGCTGCTGTTTGCATTTTGAGTGCTACTTTTGGGTGCAAATTAACGGAGGAAGCAAGCGAACTCGTCCGCTTTTTTTCAAAAACCACATTTCTTTGTCATGCGCGTATTTTGTTTTGCTCTAGGGGTCACGTTCGCCTCGCTGTTTGCCTGCGTACAGCCGCCGGATTATCCGGTGGAACCGGCGATTGAATTTTTATCGCTTTCGAAAGATACGATTTGGCAGACGCGTTTTGGGCCGGACAGCGTGGTGGTGACCTTTTCTTTTACGGACGGGGACGGGGATTTAGGGTTCACGGATTCCACGGCCAGTATTTTTATCGTGGACGGCCGAGATACCTTTGCTAAACCGCCGTACCGGATTCCGTATATCGAACAGCAGGGTGCGGGGAATGGGATTTCGGGCGAAATCTCCATCTTGCTGCCGACGACCTGCTGTATTTACCCGCCGAATACGCGCCCGCCCTGCGATACGACGGCCAATGCGCCGCTCTTATTTGATACGGTGTTTTATCAGATTCGAATCAAAGATCGGGCCGGGCATCTGAGCAATGAGATTACGACAGCGCCGATTTTTCTGCGTTGTAAGCGGTGAGATGGAAAAATGAGGCGGTCTCGTACGTTGCCGCATCTCGAAATTGTGAAGATATTATTTTGAAAATCAGTTGGATAAGTATCGGCGTAACTCAAAGTCACGCCGACACGATGACTCGCTAAACACGAATTTTCACGCCTCCTTTGCCCGTGGTTTAGCGCCGGACTACTGCTTAATAATCCACTCCGACCAGCGCTGTCCGGCCTTTTCGATAACAAGCAGGTAGGCGCCGGCGGGGAATTGGCGCATATCCAGTTGTGTGGGTTCCGTCACCTCCTGGAGCGTCAGGCAGGGTGTGCCGGCGGCATTGAACACCTGCACCCGGTCGAGCGTTTCTGCGGGTTGGATCGTAATCGAAGAGACGAAAGGATTGGGCATGATCCGCACCACATCGGCGATATCCGGCTTGTTTGTGCTCAAAATCAGTTGGATATCTGCGCTGTAACGCGGCAGCAGTTGGTAGCCGCCGTCGTTCAGGGGCACGGTATTGTCGAATTGGCCGCCGATCCCGATGACATTAAAGTTCGCAGTCGGGCCGGGCAGGTTGTACAGGTCAATATCGCTGTCAATCCGGATTTGGATGGTATCGTTGGGATGGTCGTCGGATACGGCCAGCACGTTAAAGCCGCCGAGGCCCACGCCGGTGGTCCATTGCACGGGATTGACCAATTTTAAATTTGCGACGCGAATCAGGCTGGATTCCGTGTTTTCGGAGAGATTAACGACCGTTGCGGGTGTGACCAGCGGGTTGCCGGAGGAAATTTTGATTACCGTATCGAGGTTCATTTGCGTCAGTCCGTTAAACTGGGTGATGACCCCGCGCGCGGCCACGAGGTCGCCCTCCTGAACGGAATAGCCGAAGTCGCCCGTGTTGTAAAAGACGCCGATGCCCTTGTTGTTGGGTTTGATGAGGGTAAATTGAAGTCCGCCCGGCCGCATATTCGGGCTGTGCACGACGGCGCGCAATTCGCAGGACACATTCAGTGAATCCGTGCTGCCGGCGCTATTTTCTGTCGTGACCGTTTCCAGATCGTACAGTGGGTAGCAGCGCACGTTGATGAAGACTTGGGCGTCATCGCAATCAGCGCCCACGCAGACCCGATACACGAGCGCATCGCTGCCGCAGTAGTTGTTGCTTGGCGGGGTGTACCGGATTTCATTATTGGCGGTTACGCTGGCCGTGCCGAAAGCGGGGCTGGTCAGGATGGTCACGGTGGCTGTGGCGCCCGCGGGCACAAAATCGTTGGTCAGTACCGGGATCAGGCCCGTCTGCCAGGGCGGCAGCGAGAAAATATCGTTATTTGCCAGCACGCCCGAGGGGCAGTTGGAGGCGCTGCCTGGGTTCGCGAACACCGAACGGCCGTTGATGGTGACGCCAGTGGCCGTGGCGCAGTCTTGCCAATTAGCCGGGTCATTATTGTCCGTATTCGGGTTGCACAGCACGATCGAGTGTCCCAGGCTGTTGGCGCCGGCCGGCCAGGGCGCTGCGGGGAGATAGCTTACCTTGTCCAGGGTGTCGCCGTTGGGGCTGATCAGGGCGACGGTTTCGCCCGAGTTGCTTAGGCCGCCGCTAGTCCATTGGATGGCCGACACGCCGAAAACCGATTGCATGGCCGCTGATTTGACGGCGATGACCTGGTAGGCGCCCGGCGCGATGACGACCGACGGGAAGGTGAGATTGACGCCCACCATGGTGTGGTTTTCCAGGTTGACCGCGCTGTTGCCGTTGTTGTACAACTCGATGTACTCCAGCGAATCCGTACCCGATTCCGGCGGGTTGTACATAATTTCATTAATTACGATTTGGGCGCTGGCGTGCAGGCAAAGCAGCAGTGCGAGCGGCAACAGGAGGATATTTTTCATAAAAATTGCGTTTTTTAAAAAAAATTAAAATAAATCAAGACCGCACAGGCGAGGAAAACGACCACTAAACGCTCTTGGCGCGTCAAAGGTAGGTAAAAGTATAAAAATAATCCGTGCTCCCGCCGGGTCGTGGAATTTCGGCCTGGGAAAAATCACTTATTTAAGTTAGTATAAAAACCGGGAAATTTAACATGAACTTAACAAGCGAAGCGTACCTTTGCCCCCGAAAGTTTTTCACTAAATCCATACTTGTATGAATTCACTTCTTTTTCGTTTCCCGGCGAACACCACCGCTGCGAAATCCCTACTCACGTTGGTATTTCTGTGCTGTGGCTTGTTTGCCTTTGCCCAGGTCACGACCTCATCCATCACCGGTATCGTAACCGACGCCAATGGCGAGGGCCTGGTGGGCGCCACGGTGGTAGCCACGCACGTTCCCTCCGGTACGCGTTACGGCACTTCCACCAACGCCGCAGGTCGTTACACCATCCCCGCGGTGCGCGTAGGCGGCCCGTACACGGTTACCGCGAACTACACAGGCTATGACGCCGGCACCCGCGACTTCATCGTGACGAACCTGGGTATCGCCAGCAACGTGGACTTCCAGCTCAAGGAGTCCGGTCTGCAGATTGGCGAAGTGGTCGTCGCGGTTGACCGCAACGACTTGTTCTCGAATCAACGCACCGGCGCTGCCACGTCTTTCGATGTGAAGCGCGTGACTTCCATCCCGACCATCGGCAGCCGCTCGATCAATACGATCACGAAGTACAACCCGAATGGTAACGGTCGCTCTTTCGGCGCACAGGATTCCCGCCTCAACAACTTTACCATTGACGGTTCGGTGTTCAACAACGGCTTCGGCTTAGGCTCCGAAGCACAAGCAGGCGGCCGTACCGGCTCTACGGCCATCTCGCTGGACGCTATCGAGGAAATCCAGGTGAACGTAGCCCCCTACGACGTCCGCCAAACAGGCTTCGTCGGCGCCGGTATCAATGCGGTTACCCGCTCCGGTACCAACGAGTTCTCCGGCTCGGTGTTCAGCAACTTCCGCAGCGCGAACATGTACGGCAACAAGGCCCGCGATGTGAGCGTAACCGCCACGCAGTTTAGCGAAAATGTCGTCGGCGCTCGCTTGGGCGGCCCGATCATCAAAAACAAGGTGTTCTTCTTTGTGAATGCGGAAATGGTGCGCAACTCCTCCCCGGCTACACCTTGGGTCGCTTCTGGCAGCACCAACCCCGGCCAGGTGACCCGTGTACTGAAAAGCGACCTGGACTCCGTCAGCAATGTGCTGAACCGGTTGTTCGGCTACAGCACCGGCCCGTACGAAGCGTATAACAACGAAACGAGCTCCGATAAATTCCTGGCGCGCCTGGACTTCAACCTGTCCGACCGCCAGAAACTGATGCTCCGCTACACGCACCACAACTCGCTGGCCGATATCAATATCAGCAACAGCTCCTCGCTCGGTTTCGGTACCCGCACCACGAACTTCCAGTCTATGTCGTACCAAAATTCCGGCTACCTCATCGGGGATAACACCCGCTCGGCAGTTGCGGAATTGAACTCGACGTTCTCCGACCGAATTTCCAACACGTTCAGCATCGGATACGACTTTCAGGACGAAGACCGCCAGTACAAAGGCGCATTCTTCCCCACGATTGATATCTTGAAGGATGCAACCACGTATATCGCCGCCGGCTTCGATCCTTTCACGCCGAGCAACCGACTGTCGTACGGCACGTTCCACGTGACGAACAACCTGTCGTACTACGCAGGTAAACACACTATCACCGCCGGCGTCAACTACGAAAACTTCAAGTCGGATAACCTGTTCTTCCCCGGCTCAAACGGCGTCTATGTGTTCAACTCGCTGGACGATTTCTTCAAAGCGGCCAACGGCGACTCCACGGGACTCCGCCGCTTCCAATACCGCTATTCCGCACTCGAAGGCGGCGCCGAGCCGCTGCAAGTGCTGAAAGTGCAGAAAATTGACCTCTACGGTCAGGACGAATTCAAAGCCGGCAAAAACCTCACCATCACCGCCGGTATCCGCGCCAGCTACATTGATCTCGGCGCTACGGAAGCGCTCCAGAATACCGTACTGGCTGACTCGACCTTCCGCGATCTCGACGGCAACCCGCTCAAAATCAACACCAGCAAAATCCCGGATCCGCAAATCCTGCTCGAGCCGCGTTTGGGCTTCAACTGGGACGTAACGGGCAAGCGCAACACGCAAGTCCGCGGCGGCGCCGGCATCTTCACCGGCCGTCCGCCCTTCGTGTGGCTGTCGAACCAAATCGGCAACAACGGCGTACTCACTGGTTTTATCGAGGCTAACAATACGAATACCAAACTGTATCCGTTTACGGCCGACGCTTCGATCTTCACGCCCGACCAGCCGACGCTGCCCTCGACGTTTGAAATCGCTGTTACGTCCAACGACTACCGCTACCCGCAAGTGCTGAAAACCAACCTCGCGGTGGATCAGAAACTCCCCGGCGGCCTGGTCGCTACGGCGGAGGTGCTCTACAATCGCAATATGAACGCGATTTTCTACTACAACGCCAACCAGGAAGCGGCTACGGCAAACTTTGCCGGCCCGGATACGCGTCCGCGCTTCCCGGGTTCCGGCTCGTCGAACGTCAACAATGACACGCGCGTTGTGAACAACGTATCTACGGCGATCGTGATGAGCACGACGAACCAGGGTTCCTACCTGGGTTTCACCGGCAAACTGGAATATCCGGAAAAGAAAGGCCTGTACGGTATGGTGGCTTACACCTACAGCCAGGCGCAAGACCTGATGAGCGCCGGCTCGATTGCCGCCGGTTCGTTCACGGGCGCCCGCTCGGTCAACGGCAACAACCGCCTGGATCTGGCTTTCTCCGATTTCGATATCCCGCACCGTGTAATCGGTCTGTTCAGCTACCGTGCTGACTGGGGCACGAAGAGCGGCGGCGGCGTGCAGTTTACGCTCGGCTACGAAGGCCGCAGAGACGGTCGCTTCTCCTACACCTACAATGGTGACATGAACGGCGACAACATTTTCGGCAACGACCTGCTCTTCGTGCCGAATGCGGCAACGGACCTGATCTTCGAAGATCAAACGGTAAGCGGCGTGACCTACACGGCTGCCCAGCAGCAAGCGTTCTTCGAGCAGTACATCAACAACGATGAGTACCTCAGCACCATCCGCGGCCAGTACACCGAGCGCAACGGCGGCATCCTGCCGTGGCTGCACCGTTTCGACCTCGCGATGTCCCGCGATTTCTGGGTGAATATCGGCGGCAAACGCAACACCATCCAGTTCCGCGTGGATATCTTCAACGTTGGCAATATGCTCAACTCCGACTGGGGTGTGGGCCGTCGCTTCATCACCACCACGCCCTTGCAGGCGCGCGGTGTGGACGCCACCGGCACGCCGAAGTACCGCGTCGCCAGCCAGCTGCTGACGGAATCTACCCGCCGCACCTACGACTGGGGCGCTTCGATCAACGATGTGTGGAACCTCCAACTGGGCGTTCGCTACATCTTTAACTAAGTTTTATTCGAACTCAGCAACCCGCGGCGGTGCTGGGTCTAAGATGCCGCGTGTTTAATTACACATCCCGTCAGCTGCCTTCGGGCGGCTGGCGGGTTTTTTATTGGGTGAGGAGAAGGTTTATAAAATAACCCTATAGTTTACAAAGTCCAATTTGTAAATTACAGGGTTAAAATGCCCTTTTCAAGATATTTATCACATGAGGGGCCTTATATCTTGTTCAGATTTTGATTCTGACGCGAAACTACTAATTTTAACAAAGCAAATTTTGCAGTCGAACGCGGCAGGCAATTCGGCGAAAACAATTCAACGCAATTAAAAATAAAATTGAGCCGTTGCAGCCAAGAGAACAACACTTGAACAAGCACTTAGAGTGTGTTTGAATTATATTTCTCGCTAATATGAAAGTCTTTTTCAGCCAACCTTCGTTCTTTTTTTCGCCGCAATTAGTCCCATTACGCCTGCAAAAAGCGCCTTGTCTGGCTAAAAAATCCTTTTCATATTAGCAAAGAATATAAATTTAGACATGCTCTAGCCGCCACTAAAAATCAAACAACTCGTCCAGTATTCCTTTTCGCTTCTTCTTGTAGTGTTCCTTGTCTGCGTAATGCCGTTTGGGGTCCGGATAATGGTCGCGTTCCATACTGCCGGTATTTTGCGCGGCGCGTTCGATGATTTTATCCAATTCGCCGCGGTCGAGCCAGACGCCGCGGCAGTCCGGGCAGTAATCAATTTCAACGCCGCTTCGTTCGGTCATGACCAGGCTTACATTGCAATTAGGGCATTTCATAGTCGTGTGTTTGATTGTTAATTATGAATTAGTGCAAAGTTAAGGGAAATGTGGTGACCGGGATGTCGCTTTTTGCCAAAAAAGGCGATGCATTTTGGGTAGAGACGCGATGCCTCGCGTCTTTTCAAAAATGAATTTCGCGATGCATCGCGTCTTTTCAAAAATGAATTTCGCGACGCCTCGCGTCTTTTCTAATATGAATTTCGCGATGCATCGCGTCTTTTCAAAAATGAATTTCGCGATGCCTCGCGTCTCTAAGACATTTTGGCATAAATATTGTTAATAATAATTAAATTACACTTCTGGTGTAGTTATCTTCACCGCGCTGAATTTTCTGCACGAATTCCGTGAAGCTTGTCGGGCTCAGCACGTCGAGGGCGCCGCCGAACCGGATTAATTCGGACACGAGTTCGTAATTGGGAATAACGCGTATAGAGAACAGCACCCCGTGCGCCGTTTCTTCCAGCAATTTTTGCGAAGCGTGGAGCGGTTTAGTTTTAAGGTATTTCGCCAGGAGCATTTTGGTGCGAAAGGTGATTTCTACCGGTGCGACGCCTTCGGGTTTCGTGACGCCGACGATGTCTTTGAAGTAGTTTTCCGGATCGAACCGATTGTTCAGCTGGAATTCTGCTGTTGATTCCTGAACCGACTGTATCCGGTCGAGCGCCAGGTTGTGAATGGCGTTCGCGGATGCGTTCAATCCAAAAACATACCACCGATTACGGTATTCTCGCAGATGATACGGATGGAAAACGAATTCATAAGGCTCCTCAGCCACAAAGGGGAAATACTGGACGGACAGGCTCTGGCCGTCCACGATTGCATTAAACAGCACGGGCAGCCACTCCGTGCCGGCGGTCAATTCATTGGTTTCAAACTGGATCGCCTGGGGGTCCGGGTACCGAACCCATCCATCCATTTTTTTGAGCAAGCCTTCGAGCGAGTCCACCATCGGCAGTCCCTTGAATTGCGCCAGCACCATCAGTGCGGCGCGGATATGATCCAAGTCTTGCGCTGTGAGCGGTTGTTGCGCGATCGAGAACCGGCGGTCGGTGTAGAAGTACTGTCCGGCTTTCACCGCGATCGGCGCGCCGTATCCGCGGGGCGGATCGCTTTTCATCAATTCGAGGTCAGAAAAGAGCGTTCGGCGGCTGACGCCGGAGTCAATACCGAACGAGTCCCGCAAGGCGCCGTCGAGTTCTTCGAGCAGTTCGGGGAAAGTCCAGCTGCGCGGACGGCGGAAGCAAGCGTCGAGTACACGGTACCGGAAGGCGGCTTGTTTATTGGCAGGCATATATATTTTTTTTGTTAATGCAGATAGGCTGCACTTTGGCGCCTTTTCTTTGCGGTAAAAATAAAAGCATTCGGATGGAACACCAGCAATCGGGCATGAAAAAGATTAAATATTTGACCATACGGTTCAAGAACGAGCTAGGATTTCAGGAATTGCGCAAATTTCGGGGCGCCGTCATAGACAAGGCGGGTCGGGAGCACATATTGTTTCACAACCACCAGGACGGCCGGTTTCGGTATTCCTACCCGTTGATACAGTACAAGCGCATGGGCAAGCAGGCCGGACTGGTGTGCCTTGAAGACGGCGTACACGAAGTACACGCTTTTTTCCAGGGGCGTCCGCACACCCTGCGGATTGGGGACCGCGAATTCCGTCCTGAGGTGGAGGAGTTGGCGATGAAAGAGGTGAACCTGCAGGTCTGGGACAAATTATTCCACTATCATATCTATAATTGGTTGGCGCTAAACCAGGATCACTACCGAGAATACCAGCGCATGCCCGACGACGCCGAGCGCACCCGCTTCCTGACCAGCATCCTGCGCGGCAACCTGCTGAGTATGGCCAAGGGCTTGGATTGGTTTATCGAGCGCGAGGTAAAAGTACAGCTCCGGTCGGTTGGCCCCGTCCAGCGCACCCACTTCAAAGACCAGACGATGAGCGCCTTCCACGTCCGCTTCAGCACCAACATCTGGCTGCCGCCGTATCTGGGATTGGGGAAAGGCGCGGCGCTGGGGTATGGGATGGTGAG
>JBEIDF010000141.1:0-9883 GCA_040383605.1 Lewinellaceae bacterium | reverse complement strand
GTTCGCCTTCCGGTCGCCCATATTGCTGCCTATTCCTAGGAAAACATTGATGTAGCGTTTTGCGCTGGTTGCCTGCATGGTATAACTGTGTTAAAGTGGGGCAAATGTATGAACAAAAAAACGTTTCGGCGCGCCTGCCGGATTATTGGATTTATTTCTGTGTTTAAAAAATTTTATTTTGTTTAAAATGGTAAAAATCCTTTGTTTTTAATAAAAGTTTTAAATAAACCAATAACAAAAAATTAAATTTCAAAACAATGATTGGTTGGCGCCAAATACCCGCAGCCTTTCGAGCCGGGCAAATCAAAATACGGCATAAATGTATGTGCGCAAATACCGTTATTTGCGCAATGTAAATTGGCAGCCGGTTGCGAAAGCGCCCAAAAATGCGCCGGCTGTGCATTAATTTTGTGCCACCACTATCTAATCCCCGGCGCGCGGCCGTGTGCGCTTTTTGCCGATCATCTTGCTTATGAGAAAATATTTACTGCTCCTTAGCGCGTGCTGTGCTGTCATTTCAAGCGTATTGGACGCGCAAACCTACGTCATGAACGGCGCCCCGATCACCGATTGCAGCGGGACCTTTCTGGACAGCGGCGGCGGTTCGGGAAATTACGGCAACAACCAGAATCTGAGCACGACGATCTGTTCCAACGGCAGCGCAGGGACGCACATCCGGCTCACCTTTTCCGGGGTTGATCTCGCGCCGGGCGACGAACTCTGTTTCTACGATGGGACAAGCGCCGCAGCGCCACTCTTAGCTTGCTCGGCGGACTACACGCCCGGTCAGCCGTTCATTGTGCAGGCTACGGCGGTGAATCCAGGCGGGTGCCTGACGGTGACATTCAACTCCAATGCGAGCGACGTGGCCAGCGGCTGGGCAGCGATTATTTCCTGTGAACCCTCCTGCCAGCAGGTACTGGCTGATTTGACTTCCACCAATCCGGCGTCTGCACCCGCAGATACGGGCTGGATTGACGTGTGTCCGGGGCAACGCATTTTCTTCAACGGACAGGGCGTGTACCCCCAGAACGGATTCGCCTACCAGCAGTCCGACCTGACCACTACTTTTGAATGGAATTTCGGCGATGGCGACATCGCATACGGCCCGAATGTATCCCATCGCTTCGACGAGGCGGGCGGGTATTTCGTCCAACTGCTACTCACCGACGCCCAGGGCTGTCGAAGCACCAATTTGATCAACCAGCGTGTGCGCGTGGCGCCGCGCCCGCAATTTGCCATCGGCAGCGCCATAGACAACACGATCTGCGCCGGCGATACCATCCAGCTGGACGCCGCCATAAACAACGCCGGCACACAACACGTGTTGGTAAACCCGGTATCCGCCTCTTTTGCCACCTCCGGCTTCCGCTCTGATTCGCTCGCGCTGCCAGACGGCACCGGCATCCCCTACGAAACAAGCATTTATTTCACCGAATTCTCTCCCGGACAGACACTCACCAATGTGAACGACCTGGAGGCGATCTGCGTCAATATGGAGCACTCCTGGATGCGGGATTTGGAGATTAAAATATCTTGTCCGAATGGCCAAATGGCTATTCTGCACAACTTCGGCGGACAAACAGGCTCGCAGGTGTTCCTGGGAGTTCCGAACGACAACGACTTTTTTTCGCCGGTTCCCGGCATAGGTTACGATTATTGTTGGACGCCCACCGGCGCGACGCAAACCTGGCTGCAATACGCCAACGCAGCGCTGCCCGGAGGCGGCACCCTGCCACCGGGAATCTATCGGCCCTTTAATTCGTTCAATAACCTGCTCGGCTGCCCGCTCAACGGCGAATGGACCATCACGGTAACCGATCTGTGGGCACAGGATAACGGATATATTTTCTCCTGGGGCATTGATTTCAATCCGTTCATTTTTCCCGCCCTGGAGACTTTTACCCCGGGAATAACGCAGTGGGGCTGGCGCAACCACCCTTCAATTTTTTATACCGAGGCAGACTCGATCGCCGCAGCGCCGCAAAACGCCGGAATTGCCGGTTATACCTTCCGCGTCACGGATCAATTCGGTTGCGCATGGGATACTTTGATACAAATCGCCGTATTGCCTTTCACCCACCCGGATTGTTTTTCCTGCCTGCAAAATTATGCCGCCCCCACAGACACAACGATTTGCAGCGGGGAAAGCGTATCGCTGAACGCAGCCTATCAAGGCCCGCTCAATCAGGAAGTCCGGTTTGAAGCATATCCGGATTATCCGATCGGAAACGCCAATCACCCGCACAGCAATCCCTACCAATCGGTTGTAGGAATAAACAGCCTTGGGTTTGGGACGCTGACCGACGCCGCCGCCCAAATACAATCGGTCTGCCTGGATATAGAAACCGATTTCAACTCGGATTTGAATATCTTTCTGCGCTCGCCGGACGGGAAGCAACTGGAACTCTCCACCGGCAACGGCGGCTCGGGCGACAATTATAAAATCACGTGTTTTACCCCCAATGCCACAACGCCGATCACCGCAGGCGTGTCGCCTTTTAACGGTAATTTTCGCCCGGAAGGCGCTTGGAGCAACCTGAATGGCGCTTTGGTGAACGGCGACTGGAAACTGCTGGTATCCGATGGTTTCGGCATCAACCAGGTGGGAAAAATAAAATGGTGGAGCATCGGTTTCCAAGCCCAGACTACCATTAATTACAATTGGACGAATGCCGCGGGTTTTTCATGCACCAACTGTCCAAATCCGCAGGCAACGCCCGTTGTCAGCAATTCCTATTATCTCACCGCAGTAGATAACCACAACTGCACCCACCGCGATACCGTGCAGATTAGCGTGATTCAATCGTTCAGTGCACCCGGCGGACTGTCGGTGGCGGGTTTCGGCCAAAATTCCATGACCTGGAGTTGGCAGCCGGCCCCTGGCGCAGGCGCGTACGAGGTGCGCGTGAACGGCGGCGCCTGGGAGCCGGCGAATGGCGGACTAAGCCATACCGTATCCGGGCTGCAATCGGGCGATCTGGTGCAACTGGAGGTTCGGGCCGCTAACAACAACCCCAACTGTCCGGCCGGCGTCAGTACCGGCGTCCGGGTATTCTTAAACTGCACGCTGAGCGCCAGCCTGGGCCAAACAACGCCTGTGCGCTGCAACGGCACTCCCAGTGGCTCCGCCGTGATCACCGCCACGGGCAATCAGGGGCCAATGCAATTTTTACCGGACGGCGCGACGCCCGGACAATCCAACGGCATATTCAACAATTTTTTCAGCGCGGGCAATCACTTCGTCATCGTAGTGGATTCGGCAGGATGCCGGGATACGGTTTCCTTTTCCATCACCGAGCCGCCGCCACTCACGGTGAGCGCCACCGGGACGCCCGCCTCCTGCAACGGGGATAACAGCGGCACCGCCGCCGCGCTGGGCGCGGGCGGAACGGGCGTCATCACCTACGTCTGGCAAAATTGCAACGGCGGGCCGTTCCTGAACGGCAGCGTCATCAACGACCTCTTTGCAGGCTGCTACCGCGTGACCGCAACCGACGCCAACGGCTGCACCGCAACGGATACCGCACAAATTAACCAACCCCCACCCTTCCAGTTTAGCAGCACGCAAGATTCGGTGAGCTGCCATGGCGGCTCAGATGGCAGCGCCAGCCTGACCGTGAGCGGCGGACTGGCCCCGTACAGCTTCCTCTGGGGCAATGGCAGCACCTCGAACAGCACAAGCGGATTACCGGCGAATTTCCACGCCGTCACGGTAACCGATGCCTTGGGCTGCCAGGCGGTTACGCTGGTACAAGTATTGCAACCGGCGCCCTTGGTCATAGACAGCATCCCAACCATCGCCGTGAAGTGCTTCGGCGGCGCTGATGGCGGCGCCACGGCATTCGTGAAGGGCGGCGTAAAACCGTATAGCTATGCCTGGCCCGGCGGAACGCCATCCGGTACCGGCGTCTCCGGCCTGGCCGCCGGATCGTATATTGTAACCGTCACAGATGCAAACGGGTGTTCGAAAACCGCCCAATTTACCATCACCATGCCCCCGGCAACCGTATTGCAGATCGTTTCAGTGACTAATGAGACCTGTGCGGGACTCTGCAACGGCGCGGCCAGCCTGACCGGCTCCGGCGGCGTTACTCCCTTGCAGTATCTCTGGGCCGGGCCGACCAACCCGGGCAATACCGCTTCCGCAAACAACCTCTGCGCCGGTTTGTACACGGTCACCCTGCGCGACGCCAACGGCTGCAGCACGTTGGCCAACCTGACGATACAGGCCGGCGGAACCATCAACCTCCAGATCAGTGAAACGCCGGCCAGCTGCGCCGGACTCAACAACGGCACGCTGACGGCAGCCGCAACCGGAGCAACCGGCTTGGTGTCGTACACCTGGAGCAACGGGGCGAGCGGCGCCGTGCTGAACAACATCAACTGCACCCTCAACTACCAAGTCACCGCGACTGATGGCGCCGGTTGCACCGCCACTGCCAGTTTCCAGCCTGCGTGTCCGCCACCCATCAATGCCGCAATAGATACCCTCATTAATGCGCGTTGTTTTGGAGAAAGTAACGGCCAGATACGCGTTTCTGCAAGCGGTGGTACAGGCGCGCTGAGTTATTTGTGGAACGATCCAAGCGCCCAGACGCAAGCTACGGCGGTGAACCTGGCGCCGGGCAATTACACCGTGACCATTACAGACGCCAACGGTTGCACGCGCACCCTCTCCGGAACTGTGACGCAGCCGCCGGCGCTCGCCGCCACATTTAGCACAGTAGCGGTTCGTTGTTTCGGACAAAGTACGGGCAGCGCCACCGCGACAGTCAGCGGCGGAACCCCTGGATACAGCTACAACTGGAGCAATGGCGGAAGCAGCGCGCAAATCATTAATCTGCCGGCGGGAACATACGTGCTGACGGCTACTGACAGCAGGGGCTGTACCCTGGTCGCGCCAGGCGTCACCGTCTCCCAACCCGCCACGCCGGTAACGGTAGCAATCGCAGACTCCCTGCCGCCCTGCTTCGGACAAAGCAACGGCGAGGCCACCGCGCAGGCGGCTGGCGGGGGCGGCGCACCGTACACCTATGTCTGGAGCAACGGGCAACCTACCCCGGCGATTTCCGGACTGCCGGGCGGCGCTTATTCCGTCACCGCCACCGACGCGCAGGGCTGCACGGCGACCGATAGTTTTATTTTGCCGCAGCTGAATTCCATCCAGGTGAACCTCGCATTCAACCCGCCTTCCTGTTTCGGCGTTGCCGACGGCGATATGGCGGTGAATCTGGTGTCGGGCGGACTCGGCGGAGGCGTATTCAGCAACTACCAGTATCAGTGGAATGTGCCCGGAAGCCCGGACACAATCTATATCAACGGATTGGCCGGCGGCCAGACTTACCAGGTCACTGTCACCGATGGACAGGGTTGTACAGGCACAGCTGCCCTGTTGCTCAATCAGCCGCCACCGCTCACATTCGACATACTCAAAACCGATATCCGGTGCTTTGGCGACGGCAACGGCGCCGCGCAGGTTACTAATATTGGCGCCGGGCAGGCAATTACCGGATATAACTGGAGTACAGGCAGTATCGCAGACCGGGTACAAAATCTGCAGGCAGGAACGTACCTAGTAACCGTCACCAATGCCAACGGATGCCAGGATGCCGATACCGTGACCATCAGCGAGCCGCCCCCGCTGGTGCTGGATTTCACGCGCTCGCCGGTCAATTGCTTCGGAGACTCCAGCGCAGCCATCAGCCTGATCGTCAGCGGCGGCGTGCCGGCGTACACCTATAATTGGGCCGCCGGCAGTTCGCTGCCCGTCCTCAGCCAAATCCCAGCCGGTGATTATCCGGTAACGGTGACAGACAATAACGGCTGTACCCGCGCGGACACCATTAACGTGCCCGTGCCGGAAACCCTGAACATCACGACGAGCGTCACCAACGTCCGCTGTTTCGGTGGCGCCGACGGCCGCATCCAAGCTTCCTTGAATGCCGGCATTCCGCCCTTCCGGTATAGTTTGAACGGCACGGACTTTGTTGGCTCCAGCGTACTGATCGGCCTCACTGCGGGCGTCTATACCCTCTACGTCCGCGACGGCAGCGGTTGCACGGCCCAGACCGGCGTGACCGTCGGGCAGCCCGACCCTGTTGTGGTGGATTTGGGGGCAGACACGACCCTTCGCTTTGGCGCTTCGGTGGAACTCAGCGGGGATGTTTCCAACGCTTTTGCGCCCCTGCGCTATATTTGGAGCAGCAGCCTGGTGGACAGCATCGCCTGCGCCGATCCGCCAGAGTGCAGCAGCGTCCTGGTACAACCGCCCTACACCAATACATACACCCTTACAATACAGGACGCAAATGGCTGCACCGGCTCAGACGCCGTGGAAGTCAAGGTGGAAAAAGATCGCGGGGTATTTGTGCCTACCGGGTTCAGCCCGAACGCCGACGCAAACAACGATTTGCTGGTCGTGCACGGCGTTGCCCGAATGGTGCGCGCCATCACGATATTCCGAGTGTACGACCGCTGGGGCGAATTAGTATACGAAGATCAGGATTTTGGCGTCAATGATTTGGCGCGGGGTTGGAATGGCCAGTTCCGCGGCAAAGATTGCGATCCCGGCGTGTACGTTTGGTACCTGGAGGTATTGTACAACGACGGTTTTACGGAACGGTTACACGGCAACACCACCCTGATCCGCTAAAAAATTTAAAAACGGCCTATTTTTTATCCTATAATCAAAGAATATATTTTTTATGCACAAATCCATTCTACCGATTTTCTTTTTGCTGCTCCTGGGTTCGATCGGCGCCCTCCGCGCGCAAGACCCTCGTTTTTCGCAGTACTATGCTTCGCCGTGGAACCTGAATCCCGCGATGACCGGCGTGTTCAACGGCAGCTGGCGCGTGACGGCCAACTACCGCGACCAGTGGGGCAGCATCACCGCGCCAAACCCTTTCCGCACCTATTCCGTGGCGGCTGATATGCGGGTTCGGGTACATCGCGATGATTATGCTGCCTTTGGGATTGGCGCTTTGCACGACGAGGCCGGCACGGCGCGTTTTCAGCAAAATCGCGTCCACCTGGGCGGCGCCTTTCTGAAGCAGCTCAGCGGCGGGCCGCGGCGGGCCGACCATTACCTGGCTGCCGGCGCGCAACTGGGTTTTGGACAAAACGCGCTGGACTGGGGGCAGTTGTGGTTCAGTCGCCAATACGATACGGCAAATGACCGGCCCGATACCGGCCTGGGCAGCGGCGAAGGCAATACCCTGAACAACAGCGGCGTGTTTGCCGATTTTAATGCCGGGATACTTTGGTATGTTTTGTTTGGCAACGATGGTTTCTTTTACGCCGGCGGCGCTTTGCACCATATCAACCAACCCTCGATTACCTTGTTTGAAGATGGCAACGAAACTTTGTACTCGCGCTGGTCGGGCCACCTTGGCGGGCAGCTGCCGGTGAGCGACAATTTTGCCCTGCTCCCCGGCGCGCTGTTTATGCGCCAAGGCCCGGCGATGGAGGCCGATTTCGGATTGAACCTCCGCTATTCCAACAACGACCTCAACGAACTCGCCCTGCGCTTCGGCGCCTGGAGCCGCATCGGCAATAAACTCGACAGCGGAATCCAAATGGACGCCGTAACCGCCGTGGCCATGCTGGAACTAAACCGCTGGATGCTGGGACTGAGCTACGATATCACCGTGTCCAGCCTCGCGCAGGCTAATAACTCCAGAGGCGCATTTGAACTGTCCCTGACTTATTTCCACCCGGCAGAACGGCGCAGCCGCGTTGTTTGTCCTAAATTTTAAGATTAACATTTTAAAGTCACTAAACGATTTTTCCATGAAAAAACTTTGCATTGCCCTGCTGCTGCCGATCGTGGCTGTACAACTGGCGGCACAAGCTGTTGTTCAACCCGCCAATCCGCAAGCGGGCGCCGCCATCGAACTGCGCTTCGACGCCAAAACAAGCCCGCTGCTGCAGGAAAAAGACGTACAATTACAGGTGCTGGGCTACTCCTTCAAGGAAGGCGCGTTCCTGGATGCAAATCTTAAAAAATCAGGCGAATCTTGGATCGCGACCATACCGCTGTCGGAAAAAGTGCTGGCGATTACTTACGCACTCAAAGCAGGCGAACGCTTCGACAATAACAACGGCGCGGGATACTTCGTGCAGATCTGTGATGCGAAAGGCAATCCCCTGCCGGAAAGCCAGGTCGCTAAGGCGATTTTGTACCGCGACCTGGGCGGCGCGCTCGAACTCGACCGCGCGCCGGCTGCCGCGCTGCCGTGGATGGAAGCAGGAATTCAACAACAACCGGAACTGGCACGCAAATACCTGCCCTCGTACATCAACCTGATCCTCGCTGCACAACGCGGCGAAGACGGCAAAACACGGGTGCGCGCTCTTTTGGAAAAAACCGCCGCAGATGCTGCAGCAACAGAAACCGACCTCATGACGGTCATGAACGCTTATCAACGCCTCGGCGATAACGATAAAGCAAACGCCCTGAAAGAAAAATTGCGCGCGCAATTTCCTAAAGGATTGCAGGCAAAAGCAGACCAACAACAGGCAATCCGCAATGAAGTTGATCTCGCCAAACGCGAGGAAATGATCACAAAATTCGCAAAAGACTTTCCCGCGCAAGACGAAGCAGATAAACGCGGACTGGATCAACTCTGGACCTCGCTGGCCCAGGCGCACGCGGAAAAAAAAGACTGGGAACGTATGCAACGTATCGCGCGCCTGCTGCGAAACCCGGCAAAAGCCAGCTTCCTGAATAATATTTCTTGGGAAATGGCCGAAAAAGGAGAAGACCTAAATATCGCCGAATCCTATGCCGCTGAAGCCGCTATGCGCGCAAAACAGGAAATAGATACCCCGTCCGAAACCCGCCCGGCCATGCAAACCCAACAAGACTGGCTGCGCATGCGCCGATTCTCGTACGGATCTTATACAGACACCTACGCCTACACGCTGGATAAACGCGGCAAAACCGCCGAAGCGATTGCGCAAGCAAAAATCGCTGTGGAATATACCGAACGCGAAAATACCGAGATCAATGAACGCTATTGCCAATACCTGGAACGCGCACAATCAACCGATCTGATCCCCACGCTGGAGGACTTTATCAGCCAGGGTCTATCCACAAAAGCCATGCGCGAGCAGTTTCTGAAAACCTATGGCGCCGCTAATAGCAGCGATCGCGCGCAAGCCCGCCTGACAGAACTCGAACAAAAAGCAGATGCGCGCGCCCTGGCCGAACTCAAATCTAAAATGATTGATAAACCAGCCCCCGATTTCGAACTCCTCAACCTCCAAGGCGAACGCGTATCGCTGTCCAGCCTCAAAGGTAAAGTCGTAGTAGCCGATTTCTGGGCAACTTGGTGCGGCCCCTGCAAAGCATCTTTCCCCGGCATGCAACAGGCCGTGGATCAGTATAAAAACAACCCGCAGGTCGCCTTCGTTTTCATCAATTGCTGGGAACGCGGCGACGATAAGGCTAAACTCGCCGGCGAGTTTATCAATAGCAAAAATTACAACTTTAATGTGTTGATGGATACGGAAGATAAAGTGGTATCCGCTTTCGGCGTATCCGGTATCCCCACAAAGTTTATCCTGGATCCTAACGGCCGTATCCGCTTTAAATCGGTCGGCTATGGCGGCGACCCGGATGCGTTGGCGAAGGAATTGAGCGCCATGATCACACTGTGTAAGTAATTGGGGATTGCGGAATGCGGATTGCGGATTGGGGATTGGGGACGATGGCGGGTTATTTCTTACAAGCATATAAGAGCGTGTCTAAAATTATATTCTCTGCTAATATGAAAAGGATTTTTTAGCCAGACAAGGCGCTTTTTGCAGTCGTAATGGGACTAATTACGGCGAAAAAAAGGAACGAAGTATGGCTGAAAAAGACTTTCATATTAGC
>JBEIDF010000140.1:0-9956 GCA_040383605.1 Lewinellaceae bacterium | reverse complement strand
CGTGCCCGGCGCGATCAGGCAGACTTTAATCTCGTCGTTTGGCCCGCCGTTCCAGGGGAAATTCTGGATGGTGAGCGGCAAGGCGTTGAGGTTGTAGGCGCCGAAGAACACGCCGTTGGCCCATACGCCGAAGGTGGTGGTATTTCCCGGATTTTGCACCTGGAAGTTGATTTTCACCACGTAGGTGCTGTCCGACGTGCAGTCGCCGGTCAGGACGCTCAGGTTGCTAATTTCGCAGGGCGTCGGCGGGCAATCTGGCGCCGGGAACTCGAATGTAGTGCAGCAGTCCGGCGTATCGTTGATACAAATTTTGATTACATCCTTGTCGTTGCCGCTTGCCGGGAAGTTTTGGATCGTGATGGGCAGTTGATTGAGCGGAAAAACGCCCAGGTACTGGCCATTTCCGGCCCACACTTCAAAGAGCAGGTTATTGGGGTGTTGCACTTCAAAATTGAGTACAATCGGGTAGGCGCCGTTTTGGCAATCGCCGGTTTCCACATGGACATTAAAAATTTCACAGGGGCCTGTGTTCATACAATCCGGCGCGTCGAAGGTTTTGATTTCACAGCACACCAGTGCGCCGTTGTTCAGGCAAATTTTCACCGCATCCGTCGGGCCGCCGCTCCAGGGGAAATTATCGAACGTCAGCGGCAGATCGGCGAGGTTGAAAGTTCCCAAAAACGTACCGTTGCCCGACCATACATTAAAGGTGTTAGTGGCGGTGTTGGCGGCTTGGAAATTCAGTTTCAGCAGGTAGGTTCCATCGTCGTTGCAGGCGCCGGTTTCTACCGTAATATTAGAGATATCGCAGGGGCCGGACACGCAGGCTGGCGGCAGGACTTCCCGGCTGGTGCAGCAGATTGTGTCGGCGAAATAGATACAGAGTTTGATTTCATCATAAAATTGTCCGTTCCAAGGGTAGTTTGGGATACTCAGCGGCAAATCTGCCGGACTATAGTACCCGAGCAGCGTGCCGGTTGCGGAATACACGGCGAAAGAGTCCAGCGGCGTATTGATCGCGGATTCAAAGGAAAGCGTCAATTGGTACGTGCCGTCGTCGGCGCAAGTACCGGTTTGGACGCGGTAGTTGAAGACGCCGCAATCGTCCGGCCGGCAGCGCGGCGCGTTAAACTCCAGGATGCGGCAGCAAAGGCCGGCGGAATCCTGGATGCACACCTTCAGGTAGTCAATGTCTTCGCCGCTGCCGGGGAACGAATCAATTGCCAGCGGCAGTTGATTGATGCCGAAGACGCCGAGGAAAACGCCATTTTCGGCGAACAACTCGAAGGAGTCTGCGGCGGGCGCGACGAAGCTGATGGATAGTTTGTAGGTGGAGTCGGAGGTGCAGGCGCCCGGGAGGGCCTTGAGTTCCTGGATAGCGCAATCGGCGCCGATACAGGCCGGCGCGTTGAATTCGCGGGTTCGGCAGCACAAGTCTGGGGAGGTCGGCGTGCCGAGGCAGATCGTCACGGCGTCCGTGCTTTGGCCGTTCCAGGGGAAGTTGGGGATTACCAGCGGCAATTGGCTGATTGGGAACGTGCCGAGCGCTTGTCCGGCGGCATTAAAGACCGAAAAATTCGTTTGATTGGTGTTGGGTGCGGAAAAATTCAGCCAGAGCGCATAGTGGTTGTCGGTGGTGCAGTCGAGCGCGCGTACGCGGAGATTTCGGATTTTGCAGGAGTCGTTGGGCGGTGTTGGCGTACAGGTTGGCGTATCGAAGGCCGTGATTGCGCAGCAGCTGGGTTGATTTTTGATACAGACCTTCAGATTGTCCGTATTAGCGCCGTTACCGGTATAATTTGGAATTGTAAGGGGCAGTTGGTTGAGCGGGAAAGCGCCGAGATACTGGCCGGCGCCCGTCCACAGTTCGAATTCCGTGCCGTTGGTATTGTTGGCGGTGAATTGGACAGAGATTGGGAACGTGCCGTCGGTGTTACAGGGGCCGGCTGCGACTGCGAGGTTTTGGATTTCGCAGACGGGCGTCTGGCTGCAGTTGGGCGTCAGAAACTGCTTAAACTCACAGCAATTTGGATTGCCTTGGATACACACTCGCACAAAGCCGGTACCGTTATTGCCGGTGGGGCATTGTGCGATGCCGACCGGCAGGTCGGCCAGCGCGTATGCGCCGAGGTACTGGTTGTTGATCGTCCACACTTCGAACGAGTCGCTGCTGGGGTTTGCGACCTGGAAGTCGAGGCTGAGTTTGAACGTGCTGTCCGAGGTACAATCGCCGATGTTTACGGCGAGGTCGAAGATGTCACAGGTGACAATTTGGCTTCTCAGCGCGCCCGTCGTGAGCAAAACGAGGATTAAAATGTTCAGGAATCGCATGATTGAGATAAAATTAGGTGAAAAAATCAGTATTTGGAATAGACGTGATTAAACGCAGAGAATTCGCTGGTATGTTGGGATAAAATAAGATACCGTTTGCGGTCAAATCGCTTGCCGGGCACAGCGCCTCAAGAAACGAATATTTTCGGAATAAATATCAGTCCGGCTACCGCTACCGATCCGATAGCGGCCCAGAGCACGGCGGCGGCGGCCACGTCTTTTGCTTTGCCTGCCAGCGGATGGTGTTGTGGCGACACGAGGTCTGTCAGGTATTCCAGGGCGGTATTGATTGCTTCGAGGCTGACGACCGCGATGAAACACAGCACAAGGGCCGCCCATTCCAGCGGCGAAATTGCCCAGTGCCAGCCAGCCCACAGGACGGTTGCGATGGCGGCGAGGTGAATGCGCGCGTTGATTTGCGTTTGAAAAAGATCGTAAAGCCCCCGGAAGGCGTATTGGAAACTGTGTATTCTGCGGCGAAGACTCATTCGTTTAGCGGGAAAAAAGCGTTTGGAAATCCAAAAGTAACTCGCTGCGGCCGGTTTCACACAACCAATAACTGATGGCTGCGGCATAACCCAGGCAGATAAAAGTAGCCCGAATGCGACCAAAAATAAAGAAACCAAGCCCGAGCAGCGTTAAAAAAAACGCAAACCAGGCTGCTTGTCCGCTCCACCACACAGCCCAGGCAGTTGCGGGCGGGAACATGGCGGCGAGTGCCGCGCCCAGCAGCAGCAGCACAAAAAATTGCGTCAGACGACGATAAAAGGCGGCGCGGTGCGGCATAAAAGTACAAAATTGGGTTCGGCCGAGCGCCCCGGGCGGAGCAGTTTCTTCAACAAAGGTAAAAAAAAGGGTTCTAAAAAAACACCGCCGTTGCAACTTGTTTTATTCAGAATACCATGCTATCTTTGCACCCGCTTTGAAAATACGCGTGTTTGGTGCGGATAAAAACCAGATTTTGGGTTTTGAATAATACTAAATATAGGTCAAGCGAAAATAGGAGAGGTGTCCGAGTGGTTGAAGGAGCGCGCCTGGAAAGTGCGTATACGCCAAAAGTGTATCGCGGGTTCGAATCCCGCCCTCTCCGCAGAAAAAGCGCTGAATTTGCGCGGGTCAGAAAAAGGAGAAGTGCCAGAGTGGTTGAATGGGCTTGACTCGAAATCAAGTGTACCCTCACGGGTACCGGGGGTTCGAATCCCTCCTTCTCCGCTGAAAATTAGGCAGTTACGAAATTAAGGCGTAGCTGCCTTTTTTCTTGTAACGGGTTAGGAGGTCGCATCTGAGCCAAAAAAAGATCCATTTTTCGCCAGACAGCGATCCTGCTAATCAGTTACGTTTTCTTTATATGACATGTATGCCTACATTGAAAGAATCTAACGCCCGAACGCGGTAATTTTATTCAATCGGAAGAACAGGCGTAAAAATGCCTGCCGCAGTTGTTCGGTGTGGTGCATTCTGCAGCCTTCAGGGCTCTGTTTTTGCATTAAAATGTCGTTAAAACGTAAAACAAGTGCCTTTTTTGGCACAGTTTTGGATTTTATGTATAAAATCTTTACCTTTAGGTCTTATTTGACGCACGTACCCATCTGTCTTCCTGAATTATGCAACATCTGCAGACACTTTGTAGCACCTCAAAACGTGTAACGAGCGGGAGGATCAGGCTGAATGCGTCGGTTTATTTCCCTTAATTCGAACTGATTGCGTCTGCTCAACAGAACACGAAAGCCCGCAATTAAGCGTTTTGATACGCTTTTCACACCGGCAGCGTAGTAAAAAGGTATCCGGATCAGTTTTTACTCCCTATTACCTGAACGCCAAACAAGTAATTTTATGCAACGCAGCGTTATTACCTCCTTTCATCCCAACCGTTTTTCTCCATACTTTACTTTTCGCCGACTTGCCCTGGTTGTTCTCGCAACCTGCTGGTTTTTCGCTGGTACACCGGTGCAGCTCCAGGCGCAAACCTGCGTTTTTAACTCGGTGATCCGATCGTCGGACAAGCCCTTCGATTTTTGCCCGGTCGGAACGGATACGATCATTATTCTGGATTCTTTTTCGATAGACCAGAGCTACGAACCTATTTTGGGCGGGGTTCCGTTCCAGGGTTTATTCATTGTGGACGGCGGTGTGGTATCCTGGAATGGAAATACGACCTTCAAACTGGGATTCAATGCCCGCGTCGTGCTCATCAACGGCGGTATCCTGCGCCCGGCGATAATCGGCCAGTCCGACTGTAATTCCTCCCGACGCCTGCTTTTTGACACGGAGGTCAAAGCAAGCTGCAGCGGGATCGGTGCGCCACATGCGTTTACAGACGTCAATCAGGCCGGTTGTATAGACGTGGTCGGCATCTGTTGCACCGCCTATATGGATGTTGAAGAAAATTCGGGAAACCCGGATGATGGGGTTTTGTGTACGCCGGGGGATAGCGCCCTGATCAGCGTCTCCGGTAGCGGCACGCTGAATTACCAATATCTGTGGAGCCCGAACCTGGGTTCCGAACCGGGGCCGTATACAATCAAACCGCCTGTTACCACTACTTACAGTGTCAATATTTCCGGTATTTTCGTCCCGTACACGGGCGATCCTTATGTGCTGACCTGCGCCGGAAGCACCAAGGTCACGGTGAATTCAACCATCAACCTGACCGCCGTTGCCAATACCGTACCCTGCCAAAATGTACCCACTGGCACGATTGACCTCAGCGTCAGCGGCGGCACGGCGCCGTACCGATACCTGTGGTCGAACAGCGATACTACACAGGATCTGAGCAATCTGGTCGCCGGCACATATGCCGTAACGGTGACTGACCGCTTCGGCTGTACAGCAGTGCGCAGCGTGACGGTTGCCATTGTGGATCTGACGCCGCCCTCGATCACCTGCCCGCCCAACGCCGCGGACGTCGCCGATCCGGGCGTCTGTACCACTCGTGTTAGCGGAATCAACGCAGTCTTTAGCGATAACTGCCCCAGCGCAGGGCTCTTTTACCAGTTGACGGGCGCAACGATTAGTAGCGGCGCCGGGCAACTGTCGGATTCCATCCCGTTCTCCAGCGGAGTCACGACGGTGGTCTATACCGCCGACGATGGCGTGAATAAGTCCACGTGCAGCTTCGTCGTGACGGTCTCTGATCTACAACCGCCTACCGCCTCCAATCCCGCCACGCTCGCTGGTATTCAGTGCCAAGCTGCTATCCCGCCGCCAGATCCGGCGGCAGTAACAGACGAAGCGGACAACTGCGGCGTGCCGTCGGTTGCTTTTGTGGCCGATAATATTATCAGCGGCGGCGGGTGTATCGGCGATACGCTTGTGGTAGAACGCCGGTATCGCGTTACAGACGCCTTCGGCAACAGTATCCTCGTAACGCAACGCATCCGGGTGGCGGATGGTACTCCGCCCGCCTTCACCAGCGTGCCGGCGAACCTCACCGTTAACTGCCAGGCCATCCCGCCCCTCGGCACGCCCAGCGCATCCGACAACTGCGGCGGCAGCGTCAATATCACCTACAACGGCGAAACCCGCGTCAACGGCTCTTGCAGCGATAATTACACCCTGCAGCGCCAGTGGACTGCCGTGGATGCCTGTGGAAACACGGCCACGGCCGTACAACAAATCAAAGTCTGGGATATCACCCCGCCAGGATTCTCTTTTGTCCCGCAAAATACAACGGTCAGCTGCGACGCGATCCCGATCCCCGGAACGCCCCTGGCGGCGGATAACTGCGATGCAGACGTGGCAGTCGCCTTCGCCGGGGAAACACGAATTCCCGGCGCCTGCGATAACCAGTTCACCCTGCAACGGGAATGGACCGCTACGGACAACTGCGGCAACGTCGCCACCGCCACACAACTCCTCTCGGTAGTGGACCTCTCTCTGCCGGCTTTTACCTTCGTACCGCCTAATATTACGGTAGATTGCGAATTGGTTCCAACGCCGGGTACGCCCGCCGCGAGCGATAACTGCGACGCAGACGTCAGCATTGTGTACAACGGCGAAACGCGGATCAATGGCTCCTGCGCGGAAAATTACGCGCTGATCAGACAATGGACCGCCTCCGACAACTGCGGAAATACCCGCACCGCCTCGCAAGTCGTCACGGTGCGCGATACAAAACCCCCGCAATTGCTCTTTGTGCCCAATAATATCACCGTCAACTGCGACGCGGTGGTCTCCAGCGGTACGCCTACTGCCTCCGATAACTGCGACGCCACAGTGACGGTTCAGTTTTTTAACGAGGTGCGCATCAACGGCCCCTGCCCGGACAGCTATACGCTCCAGCGGCAGTGGATCGCAACAGATAATTGTGGCAATTCCGCTACCGCAGAACAAGTCCTGACTGTGCAGGATACCACCCAACCGGTATTTACGTTTATTCCGCCCGACGTGACGGTGGAATGCAACGCGATTCCGACACTGGGCGCCCCCACCGTGCTGGACAACTGCGATGCCGCCCCCGCGCTCGTTTATAACGGTCAAACGCGGGTCAATAGCACCTGCCCGGACAGCTACACCCTGAAACGGGAATGGACGGCTACGGACAACTGCGGCAACTTCGCCCGGGTCACGCAGACTATTACCGTGATAGACCAAACACCCCCGCAATTTACCTTCGTACCGCAAAATATTTCCGTCAATTGCGTTAATGTGCCGACGCCCGGCCTCCCCACCGCAACGGATAACTGCGCGGTCAATGTCGCCATCGCCTACAACGGACAAACGCGCATCAACGGCCCCTGCCCCAACACCTATACGCTGCGACGGGAATGGACGGCCACGGATAATTGCGGAAACAGCAAGACGGCACAGCAAATAATAGAGGTAACGGATGATACCGAACCGGTGTTCCTCTTCGTGCCTGGCAACGTTACAGTGAATTGCCACACGATCCCGCCGCTCGAAACCGCGATTGCAGCAGATAACTGCACGCCGAATGTCCCGGTAATTTACGAAGGCGAAACGCGCACCGACGGCCCCTGCGCCGATACCTACACGCTGCGCCGCCGCTGGTCGGCCACGGATGAGTGCGGCAATAGCCAAACGGCAGAACAAGTTATCACGGTGCGCGACGTTACCCCGCCTGTATTTAATTTTGTGCCCGCAAATACAACGGTCTCCTGCGAAGCCGTACCCACGCCGGGCACGCCCACGGCAACGGATTTGTGCGACGCTAATGTGGTAATTGACTACCTGGGTGAAGTCCGCACCACCGGCCCTTGCTCAGACACTTATACATTGCTGCGCACCTGGAGCGCTACCGATAACTGCGGAAACAGCACCACCGCCACCCAGAGGATCACAGTGCAAGACCTGCAGGCGCCGGTCTTCAATTTCGTGCCGGCCAATGTCACAACGACCTGCGATGATATCCCCGCCATCGGAACGCCTACCGCTACGGACAACTGCGCAGCCACTGCGAATGTGATTTTTAACTCGGAAACCCGGATAGACGGCCTCTGCCCGCATAACTATACGCTGGTTCGCCAATGGATTGCCACCGATAACTGCGGCAATACCAAATCGGCCAATCAGACGATCACGGTGCGCGATCTGACGCCGCCGGTGCTGACCGTCGTCCTGCCCAACCTCACGGTGAACTGCGATGCCGTTCCGCCGGTCGGAACACCGCAGGCAACGGATAATTGCGCGTCTAACGTCATTATCAGCTTCGACGGTGAAACCCGCACCGACGGCTCCTGCCCCAATACGTATTCGCTCCGCCGCGCCTGGACGGTCTCGGATGAATGCGGCAATATCACCATCGCCGAACAATTTATCTCGGTGCAGGATACCACCAAACCGGTGTTCACTTTCCTGCCCGCTGACGTGACGACCAGCTGCGAAGCTGTCCCGCCACTCGAGACGCCAACGGTGGCCGATAACTGCGCCGGCGCCGTCGCACTCCAGTATGACGGCGAAACCCGCACCAACGGCCCCTGCCCGGATAAGTACACGCTGCTTCGGCGCTGGACCGCCACCGATGTGTGCGGAAATGTCCAGACAGCAGAACAATCAATTACGGTAGTGGACGATACCAAACCGGTGTTTACGTTCGTGCCTGCAAACACTACCGTAAATTGCAACGCCCTCCCGCCGGTCGGAACGCCGGAAGGAACCGATAATTGCGCGCCGTTGGCTGCTGTAATTTACAATGGGCAAACTATTTCGCTCGGCAATTGCCCGGAAAATTATGTCATCACCAGAACCTGGACGATCAGCGACGACTGCGGCAATACGGTTACCGCAACCCAAAATATAACGGTCATTGATAACATCTCCCCCACGTTTACTTTTGTACCGCCTAATGTCACGGTAAACTGCGAATCTATCCCGCCGGTGGAAACGCCAACGGCCACCGACAACTGCTCGACCGCCCCAACCGTGATCTATGACGGCGAAGACCGCGTGGACGGCCCTTGCGCCAATACCTACACGCTCATCCGCCGCTGGACGGTTAAAGACAACTGCGGCAACGGGACGAACGCTCAGCAAATTATCTCGGTAGAGGATCTCAGCCTGCCGCAATTCACGTTCGTGCCGGAAGATGTCACGGTCAGCTGCGACGCGGCGCCGCCTCCCGGCACCCCCTTGGTGACCGATAATTGCAGCGCCAACCTCCCCGTACAATATGCAGGCGAGCAACGCCTCGACGGCCCCTGCCCGGATTCATACACCCTGCGCCGTGTGTGGATGGCCACCGATGATTGCGGAAATATGATCGCCGCCCAACAGACAATTACCGTCCAGGATATCGCCCCGCCAACGTTCACCAACGCGCCCGCAAACGTTACGGTCAGCTGCAATGCCGTTCCGCCCACGCCGACGCTCCAGGCAACGGACAACTGCGACGCCGCCGTTGCTGTGACGTTTGAGAGTGAAACGCGTGTGGACGGCCCCTGCACAGATTCTTACCTGCTGATCAGAAAATGGAACGCGGAAGACAACTGCGGGAATATCACAACCGCCCTGCAGGAGATTTCGGTGCGGGATACGGAAGCGCCGGTTTTTACCTTCACGCTGCCCGACCTGACCGTGAACTGTGAATCGGTGCCGGGCGTTGGAGCCCCCGCCGCTGCAGACAACTGCGACGACCAGGTGACCATCACTTTTGTTAGCGAAACGCGCACCAACGGCGCCTGCACGGATAATTATATCCTGCGCCGAACCTGGTCGGCTACGGACAATTGTGGCAATATCAGAGTTACCGCGCAAATCATCACCGTACAAGATACCACCAAACCCGTGTTCACGTTTGTGCCGGCCGATGTCACCGTGGATTGCGATAACATCCCCGCTGCGGGTTCGCCTACTGCCACGGACAACTGCACCGTCGCAGTGGATATTACCTACCTTGGCGAAACGATCATGAGCAGCAGCAGCGCCAATACGTTCACGCTCCTGCGCCGCTGGCAGGCGAAAGATATCTGCGGCAATGTAACGCCCGTGGAGCAAACGCTGCAAGTGCAGGATACCCTCGCGCCAACCATTCAGTGCCCGGCAGACATTAACGCGTTCGCCGACGCCGCGACCTGCACGGCGATCATCCCCTTCGACCAGCCGGTCACCACGGATAACTGCGCCACGACCCTGCAAATTTCCGCCAACGCAACGTCGGGCGCCGCGTT
>JBEIDF010000139.1:0-10007 GCA_040383605.1 Lewinellaceae bacterium | reverse complement strand
GGCGTCGGCGGCGGATCGCTGGTGTACGCTAATACGCTGCCTACCCCGAAACCCGCTTTTTTTAAAACGGGAAACTGGGCCAACCTGGCCGACTGGCAGCAGGAACTCGAACCGTTCTATCCGCTGGCGCTGCAAATGCTTGGCGCCGCTAAAAACCCGCGCCTGGCCGCCGCCGACCAGGTGCTGGAACAGATCGCCGAACAAATCGGGAAAAGGGATCATTTTGACGCTACACGGGTGGCGGTCTATTTCGGAGAACCCGGAAAGACAACGCCGGATCCGTATTTTCACGGGGAAGGCCCCGATCGGAAAGGCTGTGTCTTCTGCGGCGCTTGTATGACCGGCTGCCGCCACAATGCCAAAAATACGCTCGATAAAAATTATCTGTACCTGGCCCAAAGAGCAGGCGCCGAAATCCTGGCGGAGAACCGGGTCACGGATGTCCGCCCCGCCGGCGCCCCCGACGGCTCAGAGGGCTACGTGGTGCGCTTCCGATCCAGCACCAACTGGTTCGCGCGCGCGCAAACCGTCCGCACCCACGGGGTAGTCTTCTCCGGCGGCGTTCTCGGCACGGTAAAACTCCTGCTGCAGCTCAGAAAAAAATCGCTCCCGCGCCTGTCGGCCCGCGTAGGCGAATTTGTGCGCACCAACAACGAAAGCCTGATCGCCATTACCAGCTCCGGCAACCGCTATAATATGGCGGAGGGTGTGGCCATCGGCTCGATTTTGCACACCGATGAAAACAGCCACCTCGAGGTCTGCCGGTACGGCAAAGGCTCGGGCGCCTGGCGACTAACCTTCCTGCCGTACGTGGAGGGCCGCAATATCCTGATCCGATTGCTCAAAACACTCCAGGAAACCCTGCGCGGCCTGCCGGCGTACGCGCGTTGCGTTTTTGTGAAAGACTGGGCGCAAAGTTCCGCCGTGCTGCTGTTTATGCAAACGCTGGACAGCACGGTGCGGTTCTCGCTCGACGGGCTGGGCCGGATGAAGTCCTCCGTTATCCCCGGCGCGCCCACGCCCAGCGCGTTTATTGCCGAGGCGTCCGCGCTCGCCGCGCGCTTCGGCCAGATGGTCGGGGGCAAGGCCTTCGCCTTTTTCCTGACGCCCCTGGCCGGCATCCCCGGCACAGCGCACATCCTCGGGGGCGCCGTCATGGGCGCCACGCCGGAAGAGGGGGTGATTGACCGCAATAATCGCGTGTTCGGCTATCAAAATATGCTGGTGTGCGACGGCGCAATGATCTCCGCAAACCCGGGCGTGAACCCCGCGCTCTCCATCACCGCCATCGCAGAGCGGGCGATGAGTAAAGTTCCGCCCCGGTTTGATACGCCCGCTGACTCAGAATAACTATGACCGCCGACTCTGCAACAACTTACGGCGCCCGCGTTTTTGCCGACGGGGTGCAACAACTGCTCGAACACGCCCTGGACGATATGCTGCTCCGGCGCGGAGCCGATGAGCGCCCAACCCCGATCTGTATTTGGGGCAAACACGGCATTGGAAAGACCGAACTGGTGCGCGACCTGGCCCGCGACCGCGGATACGGTTACGCCTATATCGCGCCGGCGCAATTTGAGGAAATGGGCGACCTGCTCGGCATGCCTACCGTGCTAAAAACGGCCGACCAACGCGACGTGACCCGCTTCGCGCCGCCCGATTGGGCGCCCCGACAGGAGGGCCCCGGTATCCTGCTCCTTGACGACGTGAACCGCGCCGACGACCGGATCCTCCGCGGAATCATGCAGCTGCTTCAGTTCTATGAACTGGTCGCCTGGAAACTGCCGCCCCAATGGCTCATCGTCCTCACGGCCAATCCCGACGGCGGCGACTACTCCGTCACGCCTATGGATGAGGCCATGCTCAACCGCATGCTCCACGTCACGATGGAATTCGACGTGAAAGCCTGGGCGCGCTGGGCAGAACGCGCCGGTGTGGACAGCCGCGGCATCCACTTCGTCATGGCCTATCCCGAACTCGTCAGCGGCCGCCGTACTACTCCGCGCTCGCTGGTGCAGTTTTTTCAGGCCATCCGCTCCCTGGAACGCCTCGAAGAGCAGCTCGGACTGGTGAAAATGCTGGGCGACGCCTGCCTGGACGAAGCGACGACCCAGGCGTTTATCCAGTTTGTGCACCTGAAGCTCGACCGCCTGCCGGCGCCGGAAGATATTCTGGGAACCGACGATTTCGACGCCACGGCCCAGCGCATCCACCGCATCGTCCACGAAGGGAATACCCAGCGCCTCGATATCCTGTCGCTGCTTATTACCCGCCTGAACAACCGCCTGATTCAGCGGAAAAACGACCCCTCGGCGGCAGAAATGGAAAACCTCCGCCGGTTTATCCTGCTGGAATGGATTCCCAACGACCTTCGGCTTGCCATGGCGCAGGAACTCGTCCGCAGCGAGCGCCCGGCGCTCCAGCAACTTTATGCCGTTCCCGAAGTCGGGAAATTGCTTTTGGAAAAAATGTGAGGTCAGGTTTGTACGGGGTTAGCAGGATCGCTGTCTGGCCCCAAAAGTCCCATTTTCCGCCAGACGTTACTCAGGTTTTTGAAATTTCAAACGCCAGACGAAACGCCTGTTCGTGAAAACCGGCAGCGGGAACCGCCTTGGCAAATTTCGCCAATTCGGCCTGGCGCAGGAAATGCTCGATTTCCGGGAGCGCTTCTTTTGGAAAATCAGTCTGCGCCAGCTGCGCCAAAATCTGCTCCGTGACCGACTCCAGGGCGAGAATGCCATACCGCAGCTCGAGAAATTCACGCAGGATATGCGACAATTCGGCATAATACGCCGCGTAGGCGCCCTTTTGCCAAAGCTGCTGTTGTTCGAGCCGTTCAAGCCGCCGGCGCGCCAAATCGCCTGGCGGCGCTTGCAGGCTGCGGGTGCGCATCGCCTGGCGGCGATGCAGCAAACGCGACAAAAACCGGGCGGCCACGAGCAGCAGCACGGCCGCAACCAGCCAATACCACCAGAAAAGGTAGTCGGTCCAACGCGCGGGTTCCCGGATAATCTCCTTGATGTCCGCCATGTCCGCCAAATCCTCAGGCGCCGGCGTGGCCTCCACCGAAAGCGGCGGCGGCGGCAGCGGGAGGGTGTCGCCGGAAGCGAGGATCAACGCGGCGGGCGGCAGCGGCGGCACGCCGGCGTCAAAGCAGATCAGGGTGATTTCCTGATACCAGGCCCCGGCCTCCGCTTTCCATGCACTCCGTTGCAGGATATTTTCTTCCGGGAACCAGGGCGACCAAGCGCTTAAATCCACGCGCCCGGGCCGCTGCACCGTCCGGATCTGCAGGCGAAACGCCTCGCCCGTCTCCGCCGTCGCGCGGTCGAAGGTAGCCGTGAGCTGTCCGCGGCCGGCCATCGGCAGCAGCAAAAAGCCCAAAAACAGCATTCCAAAACAAACCTTTGTGCGCATAAAAATCAACGGCGACCGCCGCCGCGGTTATTTTCAAAAAAATGCAACAGCGCCTGTACGTACGGCTCGGAAGTTTGCAAGCTCAAAAATCCGGCGCCCGCCTCCCGGAATTGCGCCCGTGTGCGCGCCAGTCGGAGGTCGAACTGCCGACTGAAATCGCGCCGAAAATCCGGATCCGTGGTGTCCACCCACCGCACCGCGTTGGATTCCGCATCGCGAAGCGGCAACAGTCCGACGTCGGGCAACGCCCGTTCGCGCAAATCCCAGCAATGAATACCCACACAGTCGTGCCGACGCGCCAATACGCGCAGCGGCGCGGCATAGTCCGGGGCGATAAAATCGGATAACACAAAACAGACGCTGCGCCTTTTCAGCATTCGGCGCAGGTATTGCAGCGCGCCGGCCAGGTCTGTCGGCCGATCGTTTTGTTTTACCTGCACCAACTCCCGGATCAGCCGCAGGATGTGCTGCCGGCCTTTTCCGGGCGGTACAAACAAATCGGTTTTATCTGAAAATAACAAGAGCCCGACTTTATCGTTATTAGATACCGCCGAAAAAGCTAGGACGGCGCAAATTTCAGCGAGAAATTCCTGTTTCAATACCCCCTGCGTGCCAAAAAATGCCGAACCGCTTATATCTACGAGCAACATGACCGTCAACTCCCGCTCTTCCTCAAAGATTTTTAGGTGCGGCGTGCCCGTGCGCGCCGTCACGTTCCAGTCAATCGCCCGCACATCGTCGCCATATTGGTATTGCCGCACCTCGCTGAACGACATGCCCACGCCCTTGAAAGCGCTGTGGTATCCGCCCGTAAACAGATTGCGGCTCAACCTGCGGGTCTTGATCTCAATTTTTCGAACCTTGCTAAGTAAATCCATGGATGCCGGACAAAGATACAATTTGCAAATTTCGCGCCCCGGCATGAATTTTGTACTGGCTGGCCGGAGATAAAATCGGGGGGTTCCCGCGGGGGGTCCCGCAGAATACGCGGGGTTCCCGCAGAACTCGCGGAATACGCGGAGATGAAGAGGAAACAACATGCGCAATTCCGCAATCCGAATTCTGCAATCCGCAATTCCATAATTCCATACTTCTTTTTTTATGATAAAAGCAACATTCACCTACGGCGGCGTGCCGCTTCATTTATCTAAAAGCAAAACTAGGGCAGCCGTTCAGTACACGCGCGGCGCGCAGCGCGCGAGCCGCCGCGGCGCGGCGCCGCCGCCGACCGTGGAGGGCTTCGAGATGGTATCGGCGGCGCGCGGCTTAGATAAGAAACTTGATCAGCTGCGCGCCCGGCCGGAAATTGCGGTGGGTACGCACGTCTGGACTTTAAACGGCGAGGAGGAGGCGCCGCTGATCCCCACGGGCAATTTGTACATTGAATTTATCGCGGATTCGGATATTGAGGCACAACAGGCCCTGCTCGACAGCCTTTTTTTGAGCATCAAGGAGGTGGTGGCCGAAGGCGCTTTCCGGGTGTGCGCTTCGCCGCAATCGCCCAACCCGATTAAATGCGCGATCACGCTTCAAAAGCGCAAGATTGTGCTGGTGGCGGAGCCGGAATTCGCGACCCTGCCGGCTGAGCGCGCGTTCACCCTGCCGAGCGGACCGTTTGCCAACACGCAATGGCATCTGGAAAATACAGGCCGGCCGGTTCCAATGATTGATATGCAAAACGGCCTTTTCAACCAGGTGCATTTTAAGTCCGGCGCCGATGCAAAAGTCCGCGCCGCCTGGAGCGCCCTGAAAAGCCTCGGCGCGCCGAATATCAAAATTGCGGTCATTGACACCGGCTTCGCGCTCGATCACCCGCAACTGCGGGGCGACGGGGCTAAAATTCGAAACCCCTACAACGCCGGCGCCCGAAATGCCGATGTGTCGCCTTTCTTTCAATACGGCAACGGCAGCTGGGGCGTGGCCAGCCACGGCACCTCCTGCGCCGCCGTGGCGGCAGGCGCGCTCGACGCGCAAGGGGTGCTCGGCGCGGCGCCCAACGCCCGCATCATCCCGATTAAGTTGGACGTGCTCAGCGACGACGCCATCAAAAATGCCTTCGAACACGCCCTGCTGAACGGCGCCGATATCATTTCCTGTAGCCTCGGCTATCCGCAGCCGGTGCCGCTATCTACTTATATCCGCAATTATCTGAGCAAAATTGCCCGCGAAGGACGCGGCGGCCGGGGAATCCCCATGTTTTTTGCCGCCGGAAATGCCAATCCGGCCTCGAACTACCAGCCCCGGCCAATCAGTGATTTCGCCGCCCATCCGGAGGGTATCTGCGTCACCGCTTCCAATAGCCTCGACCAGCGATCCAGCTATTCGTTTTTTGGCGACAATGCCCACCTCTGCGCGCCTACTAACGGCGACAATGGCGCGGGGATTACTACTGCTACCGTGGAACTCACCCCGGACGGCCGGACGGCAACGCTCACCTACACCAGCGGCTTCGGTGGCACCTCCAGCGCCGCACCGCTCTGCGCCGGCATCGCCGCCCTCCTGCTGAGCGCCAATCCGAATCTGACAGCCCAGGAACTGAAAAACCTGCTGCGCCAGTCGGCCGACCCGATCGGCCCGCCCGGAACCTACAACGCAGCCGGACACTCTGTGTACTACGGCTACGGCCGCGTAAACGCGCTCCGGGCCGTGCAAATGGCCGCAGCATTGCTGTCCAGTGCGCCGCCTACAACAGTCCCGCCCACCACAGCGCCGCCAATCAACTCCGCCCCCAAAGGCCGCGTGAGCTCGCCCACCCTCAATGTGCGCTCCGGCCCCTCCGCCGGGCATCCCAAAATCGGCAGCCTCGCGCAAGGCGCCGAGGTGTTTCTGATCGAACGCATCGGGAATTGGTGGCGCATCGGCAGCGAAGCCTTTGTGAGCGCCGATCATATCCAGCCTCTGGGAAGCCCGCCCAGAAAAGCGCGGGTGGTGTCCAAAACCCTCCGTGTGCGCGCCGCGCCCTCCGTGGCGGCCCGCCAACTGGCCACGCTTCGCCTGGGCGATACCGTGGAGGTGCTGGAAACCTCCCCGGATGGCTGGATGCGGATAGGAAACGGCCGTTGGGTGCTGGGAAAATACCTGCGTTGAGCAATCGAACAACGCAATGGGCGCCGCCGCACACCTTGCGTTAGAGCGTGTCTAAAATTATATTCTCTGCTAATATGAAAAGGATTTTTTAGCCAGACAAGGCGCTTTTTGCAGGCGTAATGGGGCTAATTACGGCGAAAAAAAGGAACGAAGTATGGCTGAAAAAGACTTTCATATTAGCGAGAAATATAATTTTAGACATGTTCTTATGGTAGAAATCAGCTTACTTTTGTATCCAATTACCCGGCAAACAGCGAACTTTGCCTAAATTTTGTCCAAATGCTCCGCAGAAATATCCTGCTCGCCGCCCTGCTGGGCTGCACAATAACGGCCTCCGCTCAAATGGAGCAAACGATTTATCAGATTTTCGAGGTGGATTCCGCCCGAACTATCACGCTCGATCTCGCGGGCCTGTACGAGGTGCAAGCCTGGGCAGGCACGAATATTTTGGCGGAAACGAATATTCAAATTTGGAATGCCAGCCCCGAAATTCTCAGCTTTCTGATCAAAGAAGGCCGGTACGAGCTCGTCGGCGAAAAAGTGGACGGCGGAATGGATATTTACACCAAAGACCGCAACCGCAAACCGATTAAAACGAAAAACGGAGAAGCCACGGAAATCGCTACCGCCAAAATCCTCGTGCCGGATTTTTATACCTGGACAAAACAGGACAACCTGACGGTGTTGCAGCGAAAAAATTAGCGCTGTATCCAAGCCAACTACGCAATTAAAATTTCCCGATAAATACGGGACCTACGCATTATGCCACAAACTATCGAGATCGTCCTCGCTCCGGAGGCCCGCCACGACGAGGCCCTGCTTCGCCAAAAAGCCGCCCGCCAAACCGGCCTGCGGGAAAACGAGCTGCGCCACCTGGAAATTCTGAAATCCTCTATTGACGCGCGCGGCAGAACGCCGGTGTTCCGACTGCGGGTAGAGGTATTCGGTCCGGGGGAAGTATTCACCCCCGAACCCGCGCTGCTGGACGGATACCGCCCGGTGGACGGCCGGAAAAAGGTGGTGATTGTAGGCGCCGGCCCGGCCGGTTATTTCGCCGCACTGGAACTGATCGAATTAGGGATCAAACCCATTGTGCTCGACCGCGGCAAGGACGCCCGCGCCCGCCGCCGCGACCTGCGCGCCATCCAGCAGTTCGGCGAAGTCAACCCGCACTCCAATTATTGCTTCGGCGAAGGCGGCGCCGGCACCTACTCCGACGGCAAGCTGTACACGCGCTCCGTAAAACGCGGCGATGTGTATAAATCGCTAAAACTGCTGGTAGAGCACGGCGCGAAATCGGATATCCTGACGGACGCGCACCCGCACATCGGCTCCAACAAATTGCCGGGCGTGGTGCAAAATATCCGGGAAACCATCCTCCACTACGGCGGAGAGGTGCATTTCGGGGAGTTGGCGACGGATTTTCTGCTGTCCGACGGCCGCATCACCGGCGTGCTGACGACGCCAACGCCCGGCGGCGAAGGCAAAGGCGGCCTCTGGGAGGCCGATGCGGTGATTTTGGCGACGGGGCATTCGGCTCGGGATATTTACCGGCTGCTGCACGCCAAAGGCATCCGCATTGAAGCGAAACCTTTTGCGCTGGGCATTCGGGTGGAGCACCCCCAGCCATTGATTGATCAGATACAGTACCGGCAGCGTCCGCGGCACGACGCGCTTCCGGCGGCGAGTTACAGTTTGGTATGCCAGGCGGGCGGCGCCGGGGTGTTCTCCTTTTGCATGTGTCCGGGCGGCCTCATTGTGCCGGCGGCTACGGCGCCCGGCGAGATCGTCGTCAACGGCATGAGCATGAGTCGGCGGGATTCGCCCTACGCCAATTCCGGGATTGTCACAGCGGTGGACGGCCCGGAACTAAAAGCCTGGGCTTCCCACGGCGTATTTGCCCACCTGGAATTTCAGGCCGAGGTAGAGCAGACCCTCTTTCGGGCGGGCGACGGCAGCCAGAAAGGGCCGGCTTTGCGCCTGCCGGATTTCCTGGCCGGCCGCTTGTCGGCCGGTTTGCCGGATTCGTCCTACATACCCGGCCTGTACGCGGCGCCCTTGTACGAGTTGCTGCCCGATTTTATTTACGCGCGTTTGCGGGAGGGGTTGCGGCATTTTGGCAAGATGATGCCCGGTTTTTACAGTGCCGAATCTGTGGTAGTGGGCACGGAGAGCCGCACCAGCGCGCCGGTGCGGATACCGCGCGATCCGCACAGCCTGATGCACCCGGAATGGCACGGTCTTTTTCCCTGCGGGGAGGGCGCCGGATACGCCGGGGGCATTATTTCGGCCGCGATGGACGGGCAGAATGTGGCAAAGGCTTGCGCGGCGGTGCTGGCGCATTAAAAACCGGCTGGAGCATGTCTAAATTTATATTCGCTGCTAATGGGAAAAGGATTTTCGTATTATAAAAAACACAATATTATACATGCTCTAAGAGGGCATATTGTAACTGGTTAGCAGGTCGCGTCTGAGCCAAAAAAGGATCCATTTTTCGCCAGACGAAGCGATTTTTTGCAGGCCATAGCAGCGCTATGGTCAAAAAAAATCGCAAAGTATGGCGAAAAATGGGACTTTTGGGGCCAGACAGCGATCCTGCTAACCAGTTACGGCATATTCAATTTTTGATGCGGAGGCAAAGCGGTTAAAATAGAACGAACTCCTCGCAGCCGACAATCAAAATTTACACAAACGCTGTAAACTTCTGCCGCCAAAAAGGTTAAATACCCCGGCATCTGCCTTATTTTGTCGCGCTTTTCGGAGGCCGTAACAATCCCTTCGAAATATGATCGTATGTCTGCTCGCCTCGCCTCTCTTGTCTTCTGGACGGCCGCTGCCGCGTTCCTGGTCTATCTCGTACTGCGCGCAGCCTGGATACCAATCACGCACGATGAAGCGGCCACCTGCCTGAACCACGTGCCGCGAACGGCCTGGGATATCCTCAGCTATTCCAAAGACCCCGTTCCCAATAACCATATCCTCAATACCCTGGGCATCAAATTGTTCGCCGGGCTTTTCGGCATGGGCCATTTTTCCGCCCGGATTCCCGCTTTGCTGGGCGGACTGATGTACCTGGCGGCGGGTATCGCGCTGATCCGAACGCTGAGCAATCATGCGTGGGTGCGCCTGTTCGGACTAATCATCCTGCTGGGCAATCCGTTTGTAGATGAATTTTTCGCGCTGGCCCGGGGCTACGGCCTGGCCGTTGGCCTGATGCTGGGCGCGACCTGGGCGGCCTGGCGCTACCTCGAACAGCCGCATCCGCATTTTTTGAAAAACAGCCTGCTGCTGGCCGTCCTGGCCGTCCTGGCTAATTTCACCTTGCTTAATTTCTTCGCCCCACTCTGGGCTTTGCTGGCGTGGATCAGCATCTCCGCGCGCAAAACGCAGCCGATTCCCTGGAAACCGCTGGCGGTTTATCCGCTCGCGCTGGCGGCCTTGTGCTACTGGCCGCTGACGCGCATCGGCGGCACGGATCAACTGCGATTTTGGGGCGATTCCGG
>JBEIDF010000138.1:0-10022 GCA_040383605.1 Lewinellaceae bacterium | reverse complement strand
GTCATCACGTCCGTCAACCGCGACGAACTCAAAGACCGCGGCGCCGAAATCTGGTACCAAACCGTCCGCGCCGTCAAAGAACGCAGCCCGGAAACGACCATTGAAACGCTGATTCCCGACGTCAAGTCAAACTGGGAAGCCTTGGAGCGTATGATCTCCGCCGGACAGGAAGTCGTGTCCCACAACATGGAAACGGTCGCCTCGCTTTATCGAAAAGTGCGCCCGCAGGCAAAATACGAACGCAGCCTGGAACAAATCCGCCGCACAAAAGTCTATGGCAAGCGCACAAAAAGCGGCGTGATGCTCGGCCTGGGTGAAACCAAAGAAGAAGTGTTTCAAATCATGGACGACCTGGCGGCGCACGGCTGCGATATCCTCACGCTCGGACAATACCTGCAGCCCACCAAGATGCACCTCGAGGTCGTGGAATTTATCCACCCCGATCTGTTTGCCGAGTACAAAGAAGAGGGCTTGCGCCGCGGACTAAAATACGTGGAAAGCGGGCCGCTGGTGCGCTCCTCGTACCATGCTGAAAGACACGTGCTGGTTCCGATCGAGGGATAAAAAAATCAGTGCGGATAGCATCTAAACGGTCACTCAGAGCAAAGCGGCCCCGAACACCCCGGCGCTATCGCCTAATTTCGGCTTCACAAACACGGTATCTATCCGGGTATTGAAGATATGCTTGGCGGCCTCCGCGACGCCCTCCTGGTACAACTGATCCAGGTTGCCTACCCCCCCGCCGATCACGACGACGTCCGGATCCAGGATATTGATCACCACGGCGATGGCTTTGCCGAAATAATGAATGAGGTGTTTCATGGTTTTGACGGCGTCGGCGTCGGCGCCTTCCTGCGCCCGCCGGGCGATTTCCGGGAGGTGCAGTGTTTGTCCGCTCAGGCGCGCATAAAACCGCTCCAGGGCCGGGCCCGAAATAATCGTTTCCACGCAGCCCACCTTGCCGCAGTAGCAGGCGCCCCCGCTTTCGTCCAGAAAATTATGCCCCCATTCGCCGCCGATACCTTGTCGGCCGTTGATGACCTTCCCGCGCACCACCACGCCCCCGCCCACGCCGGTGCCCATGATAACCCCGAACACGACCTCTGCATTCGGCACAGCCTCCGGTGCAGCACCCATCAGCGCTTCGGCGACGGCAAAGCAGTTGGCGTCGTTGGCGAGTTTGACCGGCACGCCGAGCGCCTGCGCCAGGTCTTTGTCGAAGGGCTTGCCGATCAGCGCCGTCGTATTGGCATTTTTTACCGTTCCGGTTTGCGGATCCAGCGTGCCGGGATGCCCCAGGCCGATCGAATGCGGCTGGATGCCGCTTTCCGCGGAGAGCATATCCACTAATTTTTTGACCTGTCCGATGATGTGCTCATAGCCCAGGTTGGCTTCCGTGGGCACCCGCAGGCGGTGCAGCACGCGCGGATTTTCTTTGCTTTCCAGAATGGCGCCTTCTATTTTCGTGCCGCCGAGATCTATTCCCCAGAGATGCATAGTGCAGAAAATTTGAAAATAAGACAAGTTGGATTGGTGGATACGGGGAAATCAGGCGGTTTTTTCGCGGAGCACGGCGATGCACTTTAGTTCGATAGCGATCGGCGTGGGCAGGCTGTCTATCCCGACCGTTGTGCGGCAGGGCAGGTTATCTTTGAAATATTCCGCATAAATCCGGTTAAAGGTATGAAAATCGCGTTTCATATCCACCAGAAACACCGTCACATCCACCAGGTCTTCCCAGCGGGCGCCGCCGGCTTCGAGTACCGTCCGGACGTTTCGGAACACGGAGTGTACCTGCGCCTCAAAATCGAAGTGCAGGTAATTGCCGCTGGGGCTTTGGGTGAGTCCGGGAACCCCGTCGGTTTGCGGGTCGCGCGGGCCGATGCCAGAGAGAAACAGCAGGTTGCCCACTTGGCGCGCGTGCGGGTACAGGCCTACGGGTTTGGGGGCGTTTGGCGCGTCTATTTTTTCCATATCTGTCAATGTTTTTTTGCCAGCAGCCGCAGCGTGGCCAGTTCCTTATATTTTTCCCGCGCCTCTTCGGCCGGCGCGCCGAAATACACTTTATCGCCTTCGAGGGATTTGGACACCCCGGCGCCGGCCAGCACCACGGCGCCGGCCCCGATGGTCACCGCTTGGATGACGCCTACTTGTCCGTACAACACCACCCGGTCTTCGATGATCGTCTCGCCGCCGATGCCGACTTGGGCGGCGAAGAGGCAATTTTTACCGACAATCACATCGTGTCCGATATGCACCTGGCAGTCTATTTTAGTGCCGCTGCCAATCAGCGTATCGCTGCTCACGCCTTTATTAATGGTACAGCCCGCGCCGATATCCACATGATCTTCGAGTACCACCCGGCCGCCGGAGCGCCATTTTTTAAAACGGCCGTCGGCTTGTTTTTTGAAATAAAACGCATCCGAGCCGATGATGCTGTTCGGGCCGATCGTGACGTGGTCGCCGATGATCGTATATTCGCCGATATACGTATTCGCCTGAATATAGCAGTAGGCGCCAATGCGCACGTTGGGCGCCACGACCACGCCTGGCTCGAGTATTGCGCTGGGGTGGATGTGCGCGCGGTGGCTGACCGGCGCCGTGAGCGGATCGAAGGGGCGGTATTCGCGCACCAGCGCATCGTAGGCTTCAAATGGTTCGGGCATCACCAAAATGGCTTTTCCCGGCGGGCATTCCGCTGCGGCGTTTAGAAAAAGCACCGTGGCCGGACTTTCCAGCGTTTTTTTGAAATATTTCGGCGCATCGGAAAATGCAATGTCCCCCCGTTCTACCCGGTGGATTTCATTGATGCCAAAGGCCGACAAAGCGGCGTCTCCGATAATTTGCGCCTGAAAGCGCTCGGCTAAAACGGTAACTGGAATAGGCTGCGGAAATTTCATGAGGCAAAGATAAGACCCTGTACAGGATTTTCCTGTGACGACAAAAAATCCTTGTTAGGAAAGGGAAATCAACGCAACTACTTGCCCTTAGCACATAAAAAAACAGGGCACTGACCATTGCTGGTAGCACCCTGTATAACCCCAAAAAACCAAATGAAAACAATCTTAAATTAACGCTAAAAAGCGAGAATTTGCAAATTTGAAACAACCTTCGTCGTTTGTATCAGCAAAGATACGGACATTTTTATTCACCGCAATAGTTTCAAATATTTTTTTTCACATTTTTTTTAAAAAAATCCCGATCGCGTTTTTTCAACGCACTGTTTCAATATTTTTGCTTAATTTTGGGGGCGCAAACGGATATTTTGCGCTGCTCGAAAAATGATTTTTACGCGCAAATACAAACTTGGCTTGCCGGCCATCTATATTTCCCTTTTATTTGCCGCCTGTTTGACTGGTTGCGCGCAAGATCAGGATCACCTGATCCGGCAATTAGTCGAAGAAAAAGTCCGCGCTTTTCGGGAGCGTGAACTGGCTGCCTGCCGCCAGCGCCTACTGGAGGATGCCGAGCGGCTGGCCGATTCCCTGTTGCTGGAAGAAGCGCGGGCCGAAGTGCTCGATTCGCTGAACCGCGCCCGCCCCCTGCGACCTCCGATTCCGGCGCCCTTAGATCCGATTGATTCCGCAACCGTGCATCCAATATTTCCATCCAATCAATAAACGCATTTTTTACTCAACTTTTAGATTTTTCCTTGTTTTCTATGCAAAAAAAGTATCATCTCGATCCGGATATGCTGCAGCGCCTGCCTGAAATAGTGAAAGTGTATCAGCTGCCCAGCGCGCGCAAAGCGACGATCCAGGTTCTGAACACCTTCCTGCCATTTTTAGCCATGTGGACGGCCATTTACCTGCTGATAGACTATTCGATCTGGCTGGCGCTTCCAATTGCGCTGGTGAACGGATTTTTCCTGGGACGGATTTTTATTATTCAACACGACTGCGGCCACCATTCTTTCACCCCCTCTAAACAGGTAAACGACACCATCGGGATGGCCGCCTCTTTGCTGACCTGCATACCGTATAAATATTGGGCGCGCGGCCATAATTTTCACCACAGCCACAATGGCGTGCTGTGGGAACACCGCGACATCGGCGATATTCCCATGCTCACGGTGAAGGAATTTCAGCAAATGAACTGGTGGGGAAAATTCCAGTACATGGTGCTTCGCAACGGCTTTGTGCTGTTCTTCATCGTGCCCCTGGTGTATATTTTCTTCAACAACCGCCTGCCGCTGATCCAACTCAAAGGCTTCGAAATGGCGCGCCGGGCTCTGTGGCGCAGCACCGCGCTGACGCTCGTTTTTTACGCGGCGCTCGTGCTCACGCTCGGTTGGAAAGCCCTGATTATGCACCTAACGCTCGTCTGGATTTTTGGTATTATCGCACTCTGGTTCTTTTATATCCAACACCAACACGAAACGGCGTATAAAGAATGGAAAGACCGTTGGGATTACCTGCGGGCCGCAATCCAGGGCAGCACCTATTACAAACTGCCGAAAATTATGCACTGGCTGACCGGTAATATCGGCTACCACCATATTCACCACCTCAATCCGCTGGTGCCGAATTACGAACTCGCCCGCTGCCACCGCGAAAATCCGGTGTTCGAAAAATTGGCTAATACGCTCACGTTTTGGGATAGCCTGAAATGTATGTTTAACAAACTCTGGGACGAGGAACAGGAACGCATGATCACGTTCCGCGAATATTTCCGAAAATACGGAAATCCCGGACTTGCCAATTAAATGAACTCCGGCAGGGATTTTTTGCTTTTGGCAAAAAATCCCTGCCGGAGTTTCATCCGGGGCTTTTATCCGCATACAAAAAATCGCTAATCATGTACGCACACCCGCGCACACTGCTGCTCATCCTCGACGGCTGGGGCATCGGCGCCAGATCGGAAGCCGATGCGATCCGACAGGCCAATACACCGTTCATGGATCAACTGATGGCCGATTATCCCTGGAATACCCTGGTCACGTATGGCGAAGACGTCGGTTTGCCCGAAGGGCAAATGGGCAACTCCGAAGTGGGACACCTGAATATCGGCGCCGGTCGGATCGTCTGGCAGGAACTCGCGCGGATCAATAAGGCGATTCGTGAAGGCGAGTTCCAAAAAAATGAAGCCCTGCTGGAAGCGCTGGCGCACGCCCGCGCTTATAATAAATCGGTGCACCTGCTCGGCCTCGTGTCCGATGGCGGCGTGCACGCGCATATCAACCACCTGAAGGCAATTTGCGACCTGGCTACCGCCGAGGGCAATGAAAAGGTGTTTGTCCATGCCTTCACCGATGGCCGTGATTGCGACCCCAAAAGCGGCGCAGGATTTCTGGAGGAACTGCTCGAGCACATCAAAGACCAACCGGTCGAACTCGCCTCGGTCATCGGGCGATACTACGCCATGGATCGAGATAAACGCTGGGAGCGCGTCCAACGCGCGTACGAACTCCTGGTGCATGGGAAAGGCGAGTACGTCAGCGACGCCCCGGCGGCTGTCCGGAAAAATTACGCGGCAGACGTTACCGACGAATTCCTGCCCCCCCTGAAAATCGTTGATCCGGATATGATCGCCGGCCTGCAGGCCGACCCCGCTTCTTTGATCCGGGAAGGGGACGTGGTGATCTGTTTTAATTTCCGAACCGACCGGCTTCGCGAACTGACAACCGCCCTGAGCCAGGAAGACCTGCGGGAGCACGGGATGGAACGGATTGCCGATTTGCACTATGTCACCATGACGCGGTACGACGACAGCTACAAGCAGGTGCGTGTGCTGTTCGAAAAAGACAATATCGTCATGACGCTGGGCGAGGTGCTCTCTAAAGCCGGCAAAACGCAGCTGCGCATCGCCGAAACGGAAAAATACCCGCATGTCACGTTTTTCTTCTCCGGCGGCCGGGAAGCAGAATTCCCCGGCGAACGCCGGATTATGATCCCCTCGCCTAAAGTCGCCACCTACGATCTCCAGCCTGAAATGAGCGCGTTCGGCGTGAAGGAGGCGGTGCTGCAGGATATCCGGACGCATGAACCGGATTTTATCTGCCTCAATTTCGCCAATACCGATATGGTCGGCCATACCGGCGTCTTCCAGGCAGCCGTCCAGGCCGCAGAGACGGTGGATGTCTGCCTGCGCGAAATCGTCCCCCTTGCGCTCCACCACGATTATGCCTGCCTGATCATCGCCGATCACGGCAACTCGGACTACCTGCTCAATGAGGACGGTTCGCCCAATACCGCCCATTCAAAAAATCCGGTACCCTGTATCCTCGTCAGCAAACACCTCGAGGGTAAAGAAAAAATCAGAACCGGCCGGCTTGCGGATGTGGCCCCCACCATCCTGGCGCTCATGGGCATCCACCAACCGGCAGATATGACCGGCACGTCGCTGATCGAATGACCCCTACATGCGCTCCCGGATGATCTCCCGCCCTCTTCTCCGCGCGCTGCCCGCGCTCTTGCTGATCGCCACGCTGCGCGTCGGTCCCCTGTATTCGCAATCCGCTATGCCGCTGTTCACCGTACCCTTCGAAGACGACCCTAACCAAACGCTTACGTACGACGAACTCCTCGACTGCTATCAAAAGCTGGCAGACGCCTACCCCCGGCAGTTTCGCCTGGAAACCGCCGGCCCGACCGATATCGGGGAGCCGCTCCATACCGCCATCCTGTCGGTAACCGGCGTCTTCGATCCGGAAAGTATCCGAAAATCCGGCAAACGCATCCTCCTCATCAATAACGGCATTCACCCGGGCGAACCGGAGGGCATAGACGCCACAGTCATGCTGCTCCGCGACCTGCTGGCAAACCCGGAACGGCAAGCCGTGCTGGAACAGCTGGTCCTCGTCGCTATTCCGGTCTATAATGTGGACGGCTGCCTGAACCGCAGCGCCTTCTCCCGGGCAAACCAAAATGGCCCCGCCGCCTACGGATTCCGGGGCAATGCCCGAAATTATGACCTCAACCGCGATTTCATCAAAGGCGACAGCCGCAATGCGCAGAGCTTTCACCGTATTTTTCAATACTGGAAACCCGATGTGCTGATTGACAACCACACCAGCAACGGCGCGGATTACCCCTATACCATGACGCTGATTCCCACCCTGCCGGATAAACTGCAGGCGCCGCTCGGTACCTTCCTCGAAGAAAAAATGCTGCCCTTCCTGTACCAGGATATGAAAAACCGCGGCTGGGAAATGACGCCTTATGTGGACGGATTTACCGAAACGCCCGACGGCGGCCTGGTCGCATTTTGCGATTATGGCCGCTATTCCACCGGATATGTCGCGCTCTGGAATACGATCGGCTTTATGCCCGAAACGCACATGCTCAAGCCTTTCGCCGACCGCCTGCGCAGTACCTACGCCTTTATGGAATCCGTCCTCGAATTCCTCCGACGCGAACACGCCGCACTCGGAATAGCCCGGGAAGCCGCAATCCGGCAAACAATCGAAAAACAAAGTTTCCCGCTCGACTGGAAAGTGGACACCTCCCGGCATGAAAAAATCCTGTTTAAAGGCTATACCGCAAAATATAAACCCTCTGAAGTAAGCGGCCTGCCCCGACTGTACTACGACCAAAATGAACCGTACGAAAAAAAAATCCCCTACTACAACCGCTACAACCCGGTACTGCAAGTGCAAAAACCGGACGCCTATCTCATCCCGCAAGCCTGGGTCGAGGTGATCGAACGCTTGCAAATGCAAAACGTCCGCCTGGAACGCCTGGAGGCGGATTGTACCCTGGTGACGGAAAATTATTTCATCCGCGAATTCGAAAACCGAAACGCCTGGGAAGGACATTACTATCACTACAAAGTGAAGGTAGAAACCCAAACCTTCCAAACTGCCTGGCGAAAAGGCGACTATATCGCCGTCACCGATCAGCCCGCCAACCGATACCTGGTGGAAACGCTGGAACCGCAGGCGCCAGACTCCTGGTTCGCCTGGAATTTTTTCGACCCGATCCTGATGCAAAAAGAACACTTTTCCGACTATGTGTTCGAAGACCTGGCCGCTCAATTCCTGCGCGATCATCCGGACGTCCGCGCCCGGCTAGAAGATAAAAAAAAGGAAGACCCGGCTTTTGCCGCCTCCGCGTCAAAACAGCTCGAGTGGGTGTACCGACAGTCGCCCTGGTACGAACCCACCCACAGGCGCTACCCGGTCGCGCGCCTGATTCGCCATTGAAATATAATTCATTCCAACTATGCGTCCTTTTATTATTGGTATATGCGGCGGCAGCGGCAGCGGAAAAACCTCCTTCATCCGCAGAATCCGGGAGCGTTTTCCGGAAACGGAAGTGTGTATTGTTTCCCAGGACGACTACTATCGGCCGCGGGAGGAGCAGCGCGCAGACGACCAGGGAGTGCCCAATTTTGATCTGCCAAAAGCGATTGATAAAAAGGCCATGTACGCCGACCTCAAGCGCCTGCTGGCAGGCGAAACGGTGGAAAGAAGGGAGTACACCTTTAATAATGCGCAGGCGCAAGCCAAAACAATCACCTTCAAACCCGCCCCCGTGGTGATCGTGGAGGGACTGTTTGTTTTTCACTACAAAAAAATAGCGCCGCTCTTCGATCTAAAGGTCTTTATTAATGTAAAAGACAATCTGAAGGTGATCCGGCGTATTGTTCGCGACCAGCAGGAACGAAATTATCCGCTGGACGATGTGTTATACCGCTATCAGTACCACGTATTGCCGGCTTACGAGCGCTTTATTCAGCCTTACCGCGATGAGTCGGATGTTGTGGTGAACAACAACAAAGATTTTGAGCGCGGACTTGCGGTGATTGGTGGGTTTATAGCGGACAAACTTCGACAACTTGCATGAGCGCGCCCGACGATACGCCCTTGGGAAATCAAAAAAAATCGTCTGCTGACCCGCTGCGCGCCGCCCCATTTCTACTTTTATGCCTCTCCCACGCGCTTTTTGCCGCCAGTTTCAACATGATGCTGCCGGAGCTGCCCTCTTATCTTACTTCCCTGGGCGGCGCGGAATACAAAGGATTGATCATTGCGTTGTTTACCCTGACTGCGGGTTTGTCGCGCCCATTCAGCGGCAAACTGGCGGATACGGTTGGGCGCTTACCGGTGATGTACGTCGGCACCTTTGCCTGCGTGCTTAGCAGCCTGCTGTATCCGCAGTTGGCTTTTGTGGGCGGTTTTTTGGCGCTGCGTTTTTTTCACGGATTTTCTACGGGTTTCAAGCCGACCGGCACGTCCGCCTACGTCGCCGACATCGTGCCGGTAGGTCGCCGCGGGGAGGCGATGGGCATACTTGGTATTTCCATGAGCCTGGGCGCCTCGGCCTCGCCTCCGCTGGGCAGCTGGCTGGCGCAGGCCTATTCGCTGGACGTTTTGTTCTATGTATCGGCGGGGATCGCCTTGTTGTCGGTGCTCATTTTACTGCGGCTTACCGAGACATTGGAAGCGCCGAAGCCCTTTCGCTGGTCCTTGTTGCGGGTGGGCAAAGACGATATTTGGGATCCGCTGGCATTTCCCGCCGGCCTGGTGATGATTGGGTGTTATGTTAGTTACGGGGTCGTTTTGACGATTGTGCCGGACTTGAGCGACGAGATCGGCATTGCCAATCGCGGGATGTTTTTCAGTGTTTTTACGTTGGCGAGTATTCTTACCCGTTTTTTTGCGGGAAAAATCTCCGACCAGATCGGCCGCGAACCCGTTTTGCAGGTGTCTGCCGTATTGATTGCCATTGGCATGATTAGCTTTGCCCATGCGGATTCCGCCGCGTCGCTTTATACCGCCGCCGCGCTTTTCGGGCTCGGGAATGGTATTTTTTCTCCGGCTATCACAGCCTGGACGATTGACTTGGGCGATCCGGCCCGGCGCGGCAGGGCATTGGCCACCATGTATATCGCCCTCGAGATCGGTATTGGCGGCGGCGCGGCGCTTTCCGGCTGGTATTATGCGGATTCGTTAGCCCGAATTCCCGCTATTTTTTATTTCGCCGCGTTGATGAGTATGCTTAGTTTTTTCTATCTGATTTTTCGAAAAAAAGTAACGGCCGGGGGGCGCTGAGGGATTTGGTTTTTCCGCACACAAAAAT
>JBEIDF010000137.1:0-10022 GCA_040383605.1 Lewinellaceae bacterium | reverse complement strand
CAGGCGTAATGGGACTAATTACGGCGAAAAAAAGGAACGAAGTATGGCTGAAAAAGACTTTCATATTAGCGAGAAATATAATTTTAGACATGCTCTTAAACTCCACTCCCTCCGGGCAAATCTCTTGTATCAGTGCATTTATTTTATTCATCGTTGTTTCCTTTAAGCAGTTTTCTGTTTTCCACCTCCTGCAATACCTTCATTTGCTGAATGGCGATCTGGTTAAGTTTTGCCAGCCTTTCGCTTTGCGGCATATTTTGGTTAAGAGCGTGTCTAAAATTATATTCTATGCTAATATGAAAAGGATTTTTTAGCCAGACAAGGCGCTTTTTGCAGTCGTAATGGGACTAATTACGGCGAAAAAAAGGAACGAAGTATGGCTGAAAAAGACTTTCATATTAGCGAGAAATATAATTTTAGACATGCTCTAGACCACGCAAAAAATACGACCTCTATGCACACGCTCTCATTCGACTACAACCCGCTCGTTTCCATCCTGCTATGCACCTACAATCGGGCTAGATACCTGCCTGACTGTATCGAAAGCGTTATAAATCAAACCAACCAAGACTGGGAACTCGTCATTATGGACGATGGCAGCACCGACGATACCTTTCAAGTCGTGGATGCATACATGCAGAAACACCCCAATATCCGCTACCTCAAACACCAAAATAAAAAAGTGGCCTGCGCGCGCAACCTCGCCATGATGGCGTCCTTTGGAAGCTACATCACTTTCCTGGACAGCGACGACCGCTACAAGCCGGATCATATCCAATCCAGGCTCGATTTTATGCTGGCGCATCCGGATATTGATTTAATCGAAGGCGGAATAGACATCGAAGCAGATTATTTTTTATCCGATTATTACCACCCGGATCAGCTCATCAGTATCCGCGATTGCATCGCAGGCGCCACTTTTTTTGGCAAAAGAGCGGTGTTTTTCACCATCGGCGGCTACAAACTGATTGATTACGCGGAAGACGCAGAGTTCTGGGCCAGAGCCGAAAAAGTGTTTACGGTGGCAAAAATCGCCGAACCCAAGACCTATATCTATTCAAGAGCGGAGGATAGTATTACCCGGCTGGAGACGGCGCGATTGATGCATGGTGTGTAGGCTAAGACCATGTCCGGGGTTTTCTGTCGAAGTCAAAAACGGCTTATTGTTCGCCATTATCCGGCTATGCGCCCTCGGAAAGACCAAAATTGACTAGGAACACACCTGTTTTTGCAAGCGACAGATCGTCTTTGAGCGGGTGTGCATTCGCCGCCGCGGAAATTAATTCAATGTCAAGGTTGCGAGAAGCGTCGAACCGAATGGCGGTGTACATGGCGGTGTAAGTGGCGGTGTAAGTGGCGGTGTAAATGATTCGCCTTTGCGCATGCCCAGGTTTTCTCGCCGAGCCGGACATGGGGTCTTTTTTACCTTTTTTGAGTTTCATAGCCCCCGCCGTCCGTTTTCGAAAGGATAAAAACTATCAAAAAACACCTGTTTTTTGTCGTCGACAGATTTTTTTGCACAGGTTGTTACGGTATGACAAGCCCTTCCATCGTAATGTAATGTTGATTACTAAATGAACAAAAAAGACCTTTTAAAGGCAATAGCCAATGGTGAAGATTCACGCCATCAGTTCAAACGCGAACCAGGGCATCCTGACAGTCTGGCCGCTGAGATGGTAGCGTTTGCTAACACAGCAGGAGGGAACCTTTTTATCGGCGTCACGGACGACGGTCAGATCAATGGTCTCTCCTCAGAAGATATCAAGCGCTTGAACCAATTGATATCGAATGTTTCGTCGCAACATATCAAGCCGCCTATAAACCCTGTCACCCAAAACATCCGCACAGAGCAGGGATTAGTGGTGGTAATTCAAGTAGAGCCTGGTCTGAACAAACCTTATATGGATACACAGGGCAGAATATGGGTTAAGAGCGGCGCTGACAAACGCCATGTGACTGCCAGAGAGGAAATGCAGCGTATGTTCCAACAATCCGGGCTGATCCATGCAGATGAATTGCCTGCGGGCAATGCCCGGCTCGAAGATATTGATAAGGTGGTATTCTCCAAATACTTTGAGCTTCGGTACGGAAAACCGTCTAATACTACAGGGGTACCATTTGATCAGTTGCTCCAAAATCTCAATCTCGCCCGAAATGGCGTGCCAACCTTAACCGGCATACTGCTCTTCGGCAGGGATACTAACCTCCATTTACCGGCTTTTGTTGTCAAAGCCGTTGCTTACCCTGGCTTGGTTATGTACGATACATCCTACATTGACAGCGAGGATATTACCGGCACACTAACGCAACAATATGAGCGCTGCAGCCTGTTCATAAAGCGAAACCTCCGCCATATTCAGGTTGACAAGAGTTTTAACAGACCGAGTCGCCTCGAAATTCCACCTGAGGTCTTCGAGGAAATTTTGGTCAATGCACTGGTTCACAGGGATTATTTTATACTTGCCCCCATACGCTTGCTCATCTTTCCGGATCGGGTAGAGCTTATCAGCCCAGGCCATTTGCCTAATCATCTCGATACAGAACAAATTCGCTTTGGAATGTCCAACCTGCGTAATCCAGCCCTGGCCTCACACGCTTTTCACCTGCTGCCATACAGAGGATTGGGGAGTGGAATTCCCAGAGCAGTAGCCTTATGGCCGAACCTGGAATTTGCAGACGACCGCCGTGGAAATCAATTCAAAGTCATCGTGAAAAGAAGCGTCGAATATGCCGGCGGTGTAAGAGAAGGTGTAAGTGAAGGAGTAAGAGAAGGTGTACATGGCGGTATAAGCGCCGGTGTAAACGCCGCCCTATTTGAAGAGGCAGATCACCTGATCCACCTTATTACGAACCAACCAGGCATCAACGCCCGGCAGCTGACAAAAAAAACCGGCAAACCGCAACGAACGATCGAACGGTGGCTCAAATTACTAAAAAGTCAAGGCAAAATAGCATTCCGGGGCACACCCAAAACAGGAGGCTACTGGCTTTGCTAAAGATCGTTTGAACGCCCCCGTCTTGCGCCATTTTCTACCCCGTGCACCCCATCCCGTTCAACAAGCCCTACATCACGGGAAACGAGACCCGCTATATCGAAGAAGCGGCCCGATCCGGCAAACTCTCCGGCAACGGACAATTCACAAAACGCTGCCAAGCCTTTTTTGAAAACAAATACGGCTTTGCTAAATGCCTGCTCACCAGCTCCTGCACCGACGCCTTGGAAATGGCCGCGATTTTATTAGACATTCAACCGGGCGATGAAGTGATTATCCCCTCGTTCACTTTTGTCTCCACGGCAAATGCTTTTGCACTGCGCGGGGCAAAGATCGTCTTTGCAGATTCGTGCCCGGATCATCCCAACTTAGACCACGCCGGTCTGGAGGCGCTCATCACGCCGCGCACAAAGGCCATCGTACCGGTGCATTACGCAGGAATGGCCTGCGACATGGAAGCCATCATGGCTATAGCGGATAAGCATGGGCTTTGGGTGGTGGAAGATGCCGCGATGGCGGTGGATAGCTATTACATCACCCGCCGCGGGGAGCAGCGGCCACTTGGAGGAATCGGTCATCTGGCCGCTTTTTCATTTCACGAGACCAAAAATGTAACTTGCGGCGAGGGCGGTATGTTGGTAATCAATGACCAACGATTCGCGGCGCGGGCAGAAATCATCTGGGAAAAAGGCGCCAACCGGGCGGCATTCGGGCGCGGAGAAGTGAAAGAATACGGCTGGGTGGACATCGGATCCTCTTTCCTGCCTTCGGAAATCAGCGCAGCATTTCTTTGGGCGCAATTGGAGCAACTGGAGGAGATTCAGCAACGGCGGCGGCGGCATTCGATCCACTATGATGCGCTGCTGGAAGACTGTGAGGACAAGGGAATCGTCTTTCGGCCTAAAATACCCAAGCACGCGCACCCTAATGCACACAGTTACCATTTATTATGCCGTGATGCGGCGATGCGCAGCGCGCTGATTGCCTTTTTAAAAGCAAACGAGGTACATTCGGCATCGCACTACCGCAGCCTGCATCGCGCTGTATTTTTCAACGATCGGCATGATGGCCGCGCACTACCCCACGCCGATCGTTATACCGAGACGCTGGTGCGTTTGCCGCTGTACTACGAATTGAATTCGGAGGACGTTGCGCGGGTTTGTGCGTTGGTTGTGGGGTGGGTGGATGAGAATGGTTATACTTCGGGAGCCATCACCGCAGATTAGCTACGCAGATATAGCGCCATACAGTTACCTAAAAATTCATTTTCCCATACCACCATGAGCGACCTACTCATCCAAGTCGAGGACGTTTCTAAAAAATTCGCCAAAGACCTAAAAAAGAGCCTGTTATACGGCATCGCCGATGTCGGGCGCGGTATACTCGGGAAATCCTTCGAGGCGGAATTGCGCACCGATGAGTTCTGGGCAGTGCGGGACGTCAGTTTTGAAGTCCGCCGCGGCGAGTGCCTCGGCCTGATCGGCCACAACGGCGCCGGCAAGAGCACGTTGCTGAAGATGCTGAACGGGCTGATCCGGCCAGACAAAGGCCGGATCGAAATGCGGGGACGGATTGGCGCCCTAATCGAACTCGGCGCGGGCTTCAACCCCATCCTCACCGGTCGGGAAAACATCTACAATTCCGGCGCCGTACTCGGATTCACAAGAGCGGAAATCAGCCGGAAATTCGACGAAATTGTCGCGTTTTCCGAGTTGGAGGATTTTTTGGACATGCCGGTGCAGAATTACAGTTCGGGGATGCGGGTACGGCTGGGTTTTGCCGTGGCGGCACAAATGGAACCGGATGTGTTATTGATTGATGAGGTGCTTGCCGTAGGGGATATTGGGTTTGTACTCAAATGTTTTAAACGCATGGATCAGTTGCTCCAAGGCGCTGCAATCATCCTGGTTTCCCACAGCATGCCGCAGGTATCGCGGATGTGCACGGAGCTACTGTTAATGCAAAAAGGGAAAATTGCCTATCAGGGTACAGATGTGCCGGCGGGGATCACCCAATACTACAAAGGACTTGCCAAGCCAGAAGGAACCGTCGTTTTCAATGAGGAAGATATACATTTGGAAAAAATCCGACTGATTTCAGGGTCGGAAAATTCAGATTCCGAAAAAGAGTTGACGATCCACCACGGAAGCCCGCTTACGGTTGAATTGCGTATTTTGCTGAAGAAAAAGATAAAAAACCCCGGTGTTTATCTCGCTTTTTTTAATAATGAGCAGCGAAATATCTGCGAAGTGTATAACTTTGGCGACTTTGTAAAGGAGGATGAATATCAACCCGGTATATACATTTTTAAAGCAGATTTCCCGCGCATCGAATTTGCACACGGTTTTTACTCCGTAACTTTGGGCATCAGTCACGGAGACGAAAAAACTAAAACGCTGCAATTCCGGATCCAAAATGCAATATGTTTCAATGTGCAAAGTAAGCGGCACGGTTGGGCCGGACTTCAACTGGAGCCCAGGTGGGAAATACAGACAATTTACTAATACATTCTATATCAGCATACTGCAACGCGTTTGAAACGCACACACGATAAAAAATCCCCTTGCGCATGATTCCGGTCACAAAAACTTTTCTACCGCCGATTGAAGAATACACCGCGCAGGTACAACGAGCTTACGCGAATGGCTGGCTGACCAACCGAGGGCCCTTGGTGCGTGAGTTGGAGGAAAAACTGAATGCCTACTTGGGGACGGAAAACATCCTGATTACCAATAATGGCACCATCCCCTTGCAAATCGCGATCAAACTGCTGGGTAATGGCGGCGAGATCATTACCACGCCGTTTAGTTATGTTGCCACCACGGCCGCTATTGTCTGGGAAGGATGCACGCCGGTATTCGTGGATATCCATCCGGAGTATTTGACGATAGACGAAACAAAAATTGAGGCAGCGATTACGGAGAAGACAACCTGCATTCTGGCTACGCACGTTTTTGGAAATCCCTGTAATGTAGAGGAAATCGAGCGCATCGCCCAAAAGCACCATCTAAAGGTGATCTACGATGCCGCCCACTGCTTCGGCGTGCAATATAAGGGCAAGAGTATTTTTGAGTATGGGGACATTAGTACCTGCAGTTTTCACGCGACTAAAATATTCCACACCGGCGAGGGAGGCGCCTTCTTTTGTAAAGACCCCGAGCTGTTCCATAAGATTTATTACAGCCACAACTTCGGGCACAACGGCCCGCTTGATTTTCACGGACTGGGAATAAATGGGAAAATAAGCGAGTTACAGGCGGCCATGGGATTGGCGGTGCTGCCGTATATGGAGGAGATATTGGGTGAAAGAGAACGCGTCGTAGAAATATACCGCGAAACGCTTACTAAACAGATAATCAGAACATTAGCAATCCGAGAAAACACTATCTGGAATTTTAGCTATTTTCCGGTTGTTTTCGAAAATGAAAGCGACCTTCTGGAAACTGAGAAAAAATTGAAAGTGCACGAAATTGTACCGCGAAGATACTTTTACCCTTCGCTCTCTCACCTCCCATATGTGCAAGGTGCAGAAACACCTATTTCGGATAGCACATCGAAACGCATACTATGTTTGCCGCTCTACAATACGCTATCGGAGGAGGAGCAGAATATGATTTGTAGATTATTTTTCTGAGTACAAAGTTACTAGTGCCGCGTCCAGCCAATGATGTATGAATATTTAGAGACTGATTTGTCGCCAATCAAGGCGGTGAAAACCGATTTTATAGGGAATAAATGAGACTTTCAATAAGATCTTGTTTAAATTTTGATTTCTGGGCTACAACTGCCCACTATTCTTTTTAACTGCGTTAAATTTTTCGCCGAATTGCCCGCATTCGATTGCAAAATCTGCCTTGTTAAAAATAAAATTTTTGCAGTTTCGCCTCAGCATCAAAATTTGAACGTAACTGGTTAGCAGGTCGCGTCTGAGCCAAAAAAGGATCCATTTTTCGCCAGACGAAGCGATTTTTTGTAGGCCATAGCAGCGCTATGGTCAAAAAAAATCGCGAAGTATGGCGGGAAATGGGACTTTTGGGGCCAGACAGCGATCCTGCTAACCAGTTACATTTGAACAAAATTTAACGCAGCGTGGCGGTAAACCAGCTCCCAAGATTCATACGCCATTGGCTGGACGCGGCACTAGTAGTCTGACAAAATATTATGAAAAAATTCCTTAAAAAGTATGATGTCCAAATAGCCTTGTTCATCTTTTATATTATACTTGCTGATCTTGTTCAGAGCTGGTCTATGTTAGGTAAAAATTTGGGGAATAGTGTAAAAATTGTGATATTTTTTATAATCCATTTGGCAGTACTGTTCCTGTGCATTATATATATAATGATACGAAGAGATAGACTCATGTATCTATTTAGTAAAATAAAGAATATTCCTATTCCGAATGGAGCAAAATGGGCAATAGCAGTCGTTTTTTTAGGAAATCTGACCAGCATTTTGTTTGGCGAACCATGCTACCCATTTTATGATGTGGGAATGTTTCGTTGGACAACCAACTTTGAAAACGCCCCTAAGGTAGTTTACAAACCAAAGTACTTTTATTGGAAAGAGGGTAAAGCAAATATATTAGACCTAAGAAAGGAGGGGTTCTTTTTTTTGCATGAGCACTTCGGACTAAGATATACGCATGAATTCACATTTGCAACCACCTATCATAACAAAGGACAGAAAGAGAACTTTGACTTCATCTTACAAAGACTTAAACCTCTCGGAATAGATACCCTATGGGTAGGAGTTCATGCAGTGAATTATGAAACCAAAGAAGTCTGGTTTGATACTGATTTATGTAATGCCATACGTGTAAATAATACAGAAAACATTCACTATGGACCTATCTATGTACCTAAATACCAAAACGAAAAGTGCAATTAATTATCAATATACAAAGTATAAATATTATAAAAAGAATGCAAGAGCAGGGCTCAGCTGCACAACTGGCCATCTTTCGTATTTTATTAGGATTACAAATCCTTTATTCTTCAAGTAGTAAATTATTAGATTTACTTTTAGTAGTGAAGGGGACACATAAACCAACTATTTTCCCTGACTTTTTTAATTCGTTCATCTCGATTATTGCTTTACCATATCTACAGATTGCTAATCAGATCTTAAGCATATTTTTGATATTAGGACTTTTCACTCGTTACATTTTGCCGCTACTTTTTGTCAGTTTTTTGCTGTTATTTAGTTTTTGGTATAGTAAGTTTGATGCGCCAGTTCCTTGGTTGTATATTTGGTTTCCGCTGCTCATATTGTGCTTTTCACGTAGCGAAGACGAATTTTCTTTAGATAAAATAATAGGATTGGGAAGAAAATCTAAACCATTGACAAATACATATCGCTGGCCAATCGAGGTAATTTGCGGGTGGTTTGCGTATATTTATTTTGCAGCAGGATTTGCTAAAATAATACCAATAACTAAGGGTCTCAATTGGCTTGATGGGGGAACGAGTCAGCGCATTATTTATGACAGGTTTTTGGATTCCGTTTTTTATTGGATGTTTCAAGAACCCTTCTTCGACTACACGCTAAATCAATGGATATTTGCCTTGCTGTCAATCGGTTCGTTAATAATAGAACTATTTTGTGCGTTCATTTTTTTTACCAACAGGTTTAATTATATAATTATTTTTTTGGTAATGTCTATGCATTTATTTTTGTATTTGATTGGAGTGCCGGGATTTTTCCAACTCGCAGCCATTACAAGTGTATGCTTAATTAGACCAGAATTTTTTTTGCAAAAAAAACGTAAATTTGTTAATAATGAAGGGAGATAAAATACACTTAAGAATATTAGAAGAAGGTGATATAGAAAAAACCTCTTCATGGATAAATGATCCTGATATATCTGATATTATGGGGTACTTGCCAACAAAAAATATTATCAATCAAAAAAATTGGTTCAACTCGATTTCGTTTGACAATACAAGATTTATTTTTGCAATTTGTCTAAATGAAGGAAATGAGCATATAGGAAATGTTGGACTTGGAAATATTGATTACATTAATAGGCATTGCATGTTTAATATATTTATAGCAAGTGAAAAGAATAGACAAAAAGGTATTGGAAAAGAATCTACTATACTGGCTTTAGGTTTTGCATTCAAGCGATTGAATATGAATAAAGTATATTTGAGAGCATCTGAACGGTTTATTGAGGCAAATAGAATGTATCAAAGAATTGGATTTGTAAAAGAGGGAATAATGAGGCAGCATTATTTTACAAATGGGAAGTATGAAGATAAAATCATGTATTCAATCCTGGCATCAGAATATTTTAAAAATGAAAAATAATATAAGGCAATTTCAAATAGAAAATTATAGAGAACTTTACAAGAAGTATAAAGGAACACCTATGGCTGTAAGTTCTGAATCATGGAATCACAAGCACACTAGATTCAGATTGATTTGTGATATAATCAGAGATGATGATTCAATTACTGTGCATGATGTGGGTATGGGTATTGCTGATATGGGTGAATTTATCATAACAGAGTTTCCAAATAAAAAAATTCAATACTCTGGAACTGAAATATTAGATGAATTTGTAGAAGAGGCAAAGAAAAGATTTCCTAATTCAAAATTTTACAATCGTGATATCGCTGAACAAAGTTTTGACGATCGCTATGATTATTTGTTATTGAGTGGAGTGTTTCATCAACGTAGGGACTCAACAATTAGGGATTGGGAAAAATTTTATCAGCAAATTCTCAAAAATTCATTTGAAATGTGCGATAAAGGAATTGCCTTTAACTTCATTTCACCCTATGTTGACTTTTACCAAACACAAGTTTATTACTGCAACCTGCCTAAACTGATTAATTTCATAAATGATGATTTAAGTCGCTTTTTTGAAATAAAACATAATTATGCTCAGTAGTGTCCGGTTAAGAAATTTAAATTGCAGTTCAATATTCTGATATTCAATTTTTTATGGGGACTTTTTAATTTAAACGATTTGAAATGATTTTGCCTTTATCAACTTGCGGGCATGAATCAAGGCAAATATGTTTT
>JBEIDF010000136.1:0-10041 GCA_040383605.1 Lewinellaceae bacterium | reverse complement strand
GTCACGACCCGGATATCGTACGCTGCCGGCAACAACTCGGCGCCCAGTTTTTCGGCAAACCAGGCGGCTGCTTTTTGTATGCGCGCCTGCAACTCGGGCTGTGCCTCGGGCAGCAAGTCCTGCCGGAACAACTGCTGCAGCTGATACTGGAATTTTTCCGCCACCGGAAAAATCGCAGCGGCCTGTTCGCTGAACAGTTTGAATTGCTCCAGTGCAGACCGGTGCATGCTGCCCTCGTGCTCTAAGAGCAAGCGGTGGACACGTTCCAGGCGTTTGATGAAACTGGAAAAGCCAAATAACTCCAAGAGGAGCGTTTGCTGATAGGCAGTTTTGGAGCGCTGCAAATGCGCCTCGTCCGGCGCGTTTTTTGCCGCCGCTTCGCTGTAGTTCCGCACGGTAGCATCGGTGCGGATACCCGACAGGGTGATGGGCGTGCGCAGCACAATTCCTTCGAAACTTTTACAGCGGCTGAGCGCCACATAAACCTGCCCGTGCGCAAAAGCAGCCTGCGCATCCAGGATCACGCGCTCAAAGGTGAGCCCCTGGCTTTTGTGGATGGTGATGGCCCAAGCCAGTTTCAGCGGGTACTGGGTGAAAGCGCCGACGACCTCTTCGTTGACTTCTTTGGTGCGTTCATTCAGGTTGTACCGAATATTTTCCCACTCCGTCGGGACGACCTGGATGGTTTCGGTCTCGCCGGGGCAGGCTACGTGGATAATCCCGTCCTGGATGCGGGTGATTTTCCCAATTTTACCATTGTAGAAGCGTTTTTCGCGGGAGGTATCATTTTTTACAAACAGCACCTGCGCGCCGGGTTTCACCTCCAGCACCTCATCGGCCGGGTAGGCGTGCGCCGGAAAATCGCCGGTAATCACGGCTTTATAGGTATGCAGCGCGCCGCTCGTCGCGGCCAGTTTTTCGGCGTTGATCGCTTGCGCCGTGGCATTGTGGGTACTGAGGGTGATGTAGGGCGTTGCTTCGTCTGGTTGGAAATCGGGAATATAGCGGCTATTCAGGGTATCGAGTACCGACTGGTCAATCTGTCGGTCGCGCACTTTGTTCAGGAGCTGGATAAAGCGATCGTCCGACTGCCGGTAAATATGCTTGAGTTCGATCACTACCGGCGCGGCCTGCCGCAGCGCCTGGCTGCTGAAAAAATAGGGCGTGTCGTAATACGGTCGGAGCAGCTCCCATTCCGCTTCTTTGGCCACGGGCGGCAGCTGATGCAGGTCGCCGATCATGAGCATCTGCAGGCCGCCGAAGGGCCGGCTGTAATCGCGGTAGCGGCGCAGCACCTCGTCTATACCATCCAGCAGATCGGCGCGCACCATACTGATTTCGTCAATCACCAGCAGATCGAGGCTTTGCAGCAGTTTGATCTTGTCGCCGGAGAAGCGTCTTTGCCGGGCTGCATCCCGGCTGTTACCCGGCAGATACGGGCCGAAAGGCAGTTGGAACAGGGAGTGGATCGTCATGCCGCCGGCATTGATAGCCGCCACGCCGGTGGGAGCGACTACGGCCATGCGTTTGGCCGATTCCAAGCGGATGCGCTGTAAAAAAGTGGTTTTTCCCGTGCCTGCTCTGCCCGTGAGGAAAATGTTAGTCTGGGTGTTATTGACGTAGTCGAAGGCGCGTTCGAGCTCCGGGTTGGACTGGAGTTGCATCGCTTTTTATTTTTAATAGCGAAAATAGCAAAAATAAACCGTTGGCAGTTTTTCTTTTTCCTGCCAAATAGCCCTGTCGCAACAAACGAATTTGGGCAATGGTTGTTCGCCGCGCGGCGAATGTAAAAAAACTGCGGTATTTTTGCCGAACTATTCTTCCGATTCGGGCCTGGCCCATCCATCTTTCCCGGCGCGCCAAGTGAAGTATCTATTACCCATGCGTATTATCCTCCTGCTTGCTCTGTATTTGGCGCCTGTGTTCCTCTGGGCCCAATCCACCCGTACTCTACACCAAGATACGTTTCATTTGTACGTGGCGCCGATTTCCGGGGCGATGGTCATAGATGGCGACTTGGCGGAGCCAGTGTGGCAAAGCCCGTACGTTGCCACCGATTTTCAGTTGAAATGGCCCCGCGACGGCGGCTCTGCCCCTGTCCAGACCGAGGTGCGCTGCACGGCCGACGACCGCTACGTGTACTTCGGCGTAACCTGCTACCACACCGGCCCGCTGGTGATTCAGAGCCTGAAACGGGACGCCGGCTATTGGGATTCCGACGGCTTTTCGGTAGTGCTGGACCCCACCAACACGGCGAATAGCGGCTATTTTTTCGGGATCAATGCTGCCGGGGTGCAGATGGAGGCACTGCTATCGGCCACCAGCGAAGACGAAGACATCAACTGGGACAACACCTGGCTTTCGGAGACAAAAGTATATGCCGACCGCTGGACGGCCGAGATCGCCATTCCGCTCCGGATTTTGCGCTACAACGCCAACCAGTGCGTCTGGGGGGTGAATTTTATCCGGAATGACCTCGCGAGTGGCCTGTATTCCACTTGGGCGCCGATTCCGTTCCAGTTCAATGCCATTGACCTGGGCTGGACGGGCGCGTTGCGCTGGGACTACTCCCCCCGGCGCGTGAAGGGCAATGTGAACATCATCCCGTATGCGACTTCGGCGCTGAACAACGACTACGAGGCGAAGACCGGTTGGCAACTAAAACCTGGCGTCGGGTTGGACGCCAAGGTTGGGGTCGGTTCCGGCCTCAACCTCGACCTGACGGTGAATCCGGATTTTTCCCAGATTGAAATTGACGAACAGGTGGTGAACCTAACGCGATTTGACGTGATGCTTCCCGAAAAACGCACTTTTTTTCTGGAAAACGCCGACTTATTCGCGAATTTTGGCATTCCGCCCATCCGGCCTTTCTTTTCCCGCCGAATCGGCCTGACCGACGAAGGCGCGGCTGTGCCCATTGCCGGCGGCGCGCGGCTCACCGGCAACCTCGACGGCGATACACGCATCGGCCTGATGACGATGCAAACCCGCGCCCGCGACGCAACGCCCGCGCGCAACTACACTGCCCTGGCCACCCGCCGTCGGGTATTCGGTCGCTCTACGGTGGGCGGGTATTTCCTGAACCGGGAGGAGTTTCGGGAAGGAAAAATGCAGCGCCAGGCCTACAGCCGCAACGCCGGCATGGAACTGAATTTCATTTCCACAGACGGCACCTGGAACGCCTGGTCGTCGTACCACCACAGCTACCGGCAGGGGCTGCGCCAAAAAGCCGGCTGGGGGAATGCCGGATTTATGTACTCCGGCCGAAAATTTACGATCCTGACGGATGTGCTCAAGATGGGCGAAAATTATTACGCCGATATGGGTTTTGAAACGCGGATCAACAATTACGATATCGCGCGGGATACTACGTTGCGGATTGGGTATAATTTTGTGTACAACAACCTGAGCTACCGGATTTTTCCTTCCAAGACCAGCCAACGCCTGAATTTTACGGAAATTGAAGCGGAATTGTTTCAGGTGATCAATCCAGACGGTAGTTGGAACGAATCGGCAAACAACGTCGGCATTACCTGGAACTTTAAAAATACCAGCGAGATTGAGGCCAGCTTCAATTGGAATACCGCCAACGTTCCGGTGTCGTTTAAGTTTGACGGCGGCGACCTGGCCGACTGCCCGGCGCTGCCGCCCGATCGGTATCCCTATTTCTTTGGCGATATGCGCTGGAGTTCTGATTACCGCCAGAAATTTTTTATTTCGGTTTCCGGCGGTGGCGGCGGATTTTACGCCGGGCAGCAGTTTTACGCCCGCCTCGAGATGAATTATCGGATTCAGCCGATTGTTAATTTCCGGCTGGCGCTGGCGTACAACCTGTTGGAATTTCCGACGCCCTTTTGCGATGTGGAAATTTTTAACATTACGCCGCGCATCGAGGTGTTTTTTGCTAAAAATATCTGGTGGACGACCTTTCTGCAGTACAATACCCAGGCCGACAATTTCAACATCAACAGCCGCTTACAATGGCGCTTCCGCCCGATGAGCGATTTATTTCTGGTGTACACGGACAACTATGCCGTGCAGGTGTTTGGCGCGAAAAACCGCGCATTGGTGCTGAAGGCGAGCTACTGGTGGTAGCGGGCGCTACACGCGCGCGAGGCGGCCGATCACCGTTTTATTCCCTTTTACCTGTTGGTTGATTTGCACGTCAATTTGGGTGTCCGTGGGCAGAAACAGATCCACCCGGGAGCCAAATTTTATAAAACCCATGTCCTCGCCCTGCCGCGCGGCATCTCCCTCGTAGACATACCAGCGAATCCGGCGGGCGAGCGCGCCTGCGATTTGGCGCATCAGGATTTCGTGCGTGCCCGTGTCATACACAATGGTGGTGCGTTCGTTTTCCTCGCTGCTTTTTGGATGCCAGGCTACGAGGTATTTCCCGGGATGATACCGGAAGTATCGGACGGTGCCGCTTACCGGATTGCGATTGACGTGCACGTTGAGCGGCGACATAAAGATGGATACTTGCAGGCGCTTTTCCTGGAAATATTCATTTTCCGCGGCCTCTTCGATGACCACCACTTTGCCGTCTGCCGGCGCGTAAATGAGCCGATCGTCCATTGCAGGAATCGTACGCGGCGGATTGCGAAAAAACTGCAGCAGCAAGCCAAACAGCACGGATGAGAGGAACAGCACCGGCGGGAAAAAAGCAGGCAGGCGGGTGTAAAAAGCGATATTGAGGAGGGCGATGCAGAGGCCTGACACGAGCAGCAGCCCGCGGCCTTCTTTGTGTATCAGTTTGAGCATAGTTTAACGGTTTGCGCTGCAAAGTTACGAACTATTTTCCGCTCCGCCCTCTTCGCCCGCTTTCCCTACGCACAAACGGCGCCAAATCCCCGGCAATGCGTCCTGTACTTCCGGGCTTTGGCGGAAAGTCCAGTACCGGTCTTTGGCGATTCTGGATGCTTTATCGAACGCTACGACCGGCGCAGGGTAGGTTTCCCCGATGCGGCAGTCGTACCAATTTTGATCCAGGGGCGTCATTTTCCAGGGCTCGAACAGCAGGGGCGGGGGCACATTTTTCAGTTCGGGAACCCAGCGCAGCACAAACGCGCCGGCGGGATCGTGGCGTTCGCACTGCACGGTTGGGTTGTAGATGCGCAGCGTGCCGTAGCCGGTTGTGCCCGATTGCATTTGCCACTGCGGGTAGTGGATACCGGGTTCGAAATCGAGGAAAAGTCGGGCGAGATGCCGCGCGCCCGCGCGCCAGTCCTGCCACAGTGTAAAACTCCAAAACGTAACCAGCATAGCGCGCATGCGAAAATTGACATACCCGGTGGCGTGGAGGCAGCGCATGGCGGCGTCCACCATGGGGAAGCCCGTATTGCCGGCAGCCCAGGCGTTGAACAGGCGCTCGTCCTGCCCGCGTGGCAGGTATTGGAAAGCCCGGTTGATATCCAGCCATTCCATTTCATAGTCGCTTTCCATTTTTTGCATAAAATGGCTTCGCCACCAGATTCGGCTTTGGAAATTGGCCAGCGGGCTGCGCATGCCGGGCATGTTTTTAGATTTTTCCGCTGCCTGCCAGATTTCCCGTGCCGACAGGCAGCCCCAGGCGAGGTAGGGCGACAGGCGGCTGCAGCTGCGCCTGCTATCGGCTGGTTTGCTGATATGCTTGCTGTACTGGCGTGCCCGTTCGCCGACGAAGCTGTCCAGGTATCGCCGGCCGGCGGTGGCGCCGCCGGGCTGCATTCCTTCCGGCGCGGGGCCCAGTTGGTCGAAATACGGGGCGTTTTGTGCGGTTTCCAGTTGGACAAAGCGGATACGGTGGAGTTCGGTTTTCACGCAGGGCGCTTCCAGGTGCGCCTCGACGGCCTTTTGCCATCCGCTGCGGTGTTTTCGGGCGCGGCGGACGCCATCCTGCTCAAATTCCGTCCATTCGATTCCTTTTTCCCGGCAGAGGGTTGCTACCGCCAAATCGCGTTGGAAGGTGCGCAGCAGACCGGTCTCCTGGTGCGAGAAGAGGTTTTTTATTTGAAAACGCGCGTCAATTGCCTGGAGCGCTTCCGGCGTTTCCGACTGCCAGACGTGGAGTTTTGCGCCGAAGGGCGTCAGTACCCTTTGGAGGTCGTCCAGCGCTTCGCGGATAAACCGCCAGTGGCGGTCGTCGTGTTCCGGTAGCGCCAACAGCGAGGGTTCGAGGCAATAGAGCAGCAGCGTGGGCAGGCCGTTTATGGCCGCCGCGTGCAAGGGTGCGTGATCCTGCGCGCGCAGATCGCGTTTGAACCAGACGACATTGATGAGTGGGCGCACGGTGGGCATATTCGGCGGCCGGCGAGAAAATCTTAAAGATTGTTCAAAATAAGCCGGATTGTAACTGGGTAGGCTAAGCGTATGTTTAAAATTATATTTCTCGCTAACATGTAAGTTTTTTTCAGCCAACCTTCGTTCCTTTTTTTCGTCGTAATTAGTCCCATTACGCCTGCAAAAAGCGCCTTGTCTGGCTAAAAAACCCCTTTTCATATTAGCAGAGAATATAATTTTAGACACGCTCTAAAACCAAACGCCGCTGTCCACATGCTTTCCGCGCTTCGCAATATTCCCCGCTTTTTCCGGTTGATCTGGTCGGTTTCGCCCGGCCTAACGCTGCTCAATATTTTGCTGCGCGCTGTTCAGGCTGGCGTGCCGCTATCCCAGCTTTACGTCGGCAAAGAGATCATTGACGTGGTCGTCCAGGCGATCCAGTCGCCCGGCGCGCTGCCCCCGGTAGGCTCCCTGGCCCATCCGGTCTGGTTTTGGGCGGGCCTTGAATTTGGCCTGGCGGTTTTGTCCAGCCTGCTGGGTCGGGCCGTAACCTTGGCAGACAGCCTCTTGGGGGATTTGGTGAGCAACGAAACCTCTGTGCGGATCATCCGGCATGCCGCCACCCTCGATCTGTACCAGTTTGAGGATCCGGTTTTTTACGACAAACTCGAACGGGCGCGGATGCAAACCGCCGGTCGCACCGTGCTGATGAGCATGGTGCTCTCGCAGGCCCAGGATTTTATTACCATCCTTTTCCTGGCCGGCGGCCTGATCGCGTTCAATCCCTGGCTGTTGCTTATTTTGCTGCTGGCCGTCGTGCCTTCTTTTATTGGAGAAAACAAATTCAACCAGGAGTCGTATTCGCTAACGCGCTCCTGGACGCCCGAACGCCGGGAAATTGATTACCTCCGTTACATTGGCGCGAGCAACGAAACGGCCAAAGAAATCAAGATTTTTGGACTGGAGCATTTTATTGCCGAGCGTTTCCGGCTTATTTCCGAACGGTATTATCTGGCCAATCGGAAACTGGCCGTCAAGCGGGCCGCCTGGGGCAGCTTGTTTTCTGCGCTGGGCATCGCCTCCTATTATGGCGCATACGGGTTTGTGCTCTGGCAAGCCGTCGCAGGACTGATCAGCATCGGTACGCTTACGTTTTTAGCCGGCGCTTTCGGTCGTATGCAAAGCCTGTTGCAAGGCATGGTAGCGCGCTTTGCCCGCATTGCAGAAACGGCGTTGTATTTGCAGGATTTGTTTGATTTTTTTGAAATCAAGCCCATGGAAGCCGGGCGTAGCAATGCTCTGCCAGTACCTCGGCCCATTCAAGCGGGATTTACTTTTGAAAATGTAGGGTTTAAATATGCCGATAGCGAAAAATGGGCGCTGCGCCACCTCTCCTTCACGCTTCGGCCCGGCGAAAAACTAGCGCTCGTAGGCGAAAATGGCGCCGGAAAAACGACGATTGTCAAACTCCTCGCCAACCTCTACCAGCCAACCGAGGGCCGAATCCTGCTCGACGGGGTAGATTTGCGCGATTACGATCCGGTGGATCTGCGCCGGGAAATCGGTATTATCTTTCAGGATTTCGCGCGATTTACCATGACGGCTGCCGAAAACATTGCCGTCGGTAATATTGATGCCAAAGAAGACACCCGCCGAATCGAATCCGCCGCGCAGAAAAGCCTGGCCGATACGGTAGTGGAAAATTTGCCCAACAAATACGCCCAATTGCTGGGCAAACGCTTCGCCGGGGGAACCGAACTGTCCGGCGGACAGTGGCAAAAGGTCGCGCTCGCGCGCGCCTACATGCGCGACGCCCAATTGGTGATCCTCGACGAACCCACCGCCGCCCTCGACGCCCGCGCCGAACACGAGGTGTTCGTCCGTTTCGCCGAACTCATGCAGGGCAAGTCCGCCGTGCTGATCAGCCACCGATTTAGCACGGTGCGCATGGCCGACCGGATTTTGTTTCTCGAGCACGGCCAATTGCTGGAAATTGGCAGCCACGAGGAACTGCTCGCTAAAGGCGGGAAGTACGCCGAATTGTTCAAACTTCAAGCAAAAGGATATGCTTGAATCCGCGCCGGTATATCCGTGGCACTACCTCAATGTCCATACCCACGCACCTGCGGGCAAGGCCGAGGCATTGGAGATCGAAAGCCTGTATTTCGGGCAATCGGCTTCCTCCAAAACACGTTTTTTCAGTGCCGGACTGCATCCCTGGTACATCGCAGGTATAGATTTGGCCGCTGCGGAAGCCTGGCTGAGCGCGCTTGCCCGACAGCCCGCGATGCTCGCCGTGGGCGAAGCCGGACTTGATAAACGCCGGGGCGCCGCCTGGCCGGATCAGTTGGCTGCTTTCGACTGCTGCATCCGCCTCGCTAAGGCACTGGACAAGCCGCTCGTCATTCACTGCGTGCGCGCCTACGAGGAGGTGCTGCAGCAGCTCCAAAAGCACCGTTTCCTGCCAGACGGAAAAGTTATTTTTCACGGTTTCAACAAGCACCCGCAAACCGCCGCGCGGCTCCTGCAGGCCGGCTGCTACCTGTCGTTTGGCGCCGACCTGTTCCGGCCCGAAAATCACGCCGCCGCCGCCCTCCGGCAAACGCCACCGGATCGTTTTTTCCTCGAAACAGACGATAAACAGATCGGAATTGAGGAAATCTACGCCCGGGCCGCTGCTATCCGGGGCGTTTCCGATGCGGTGCTGTCCGATATCCTCCGCCAAAATGCGCGCACCGTATTTGAATCTGCCGTACCTTAGTCCCCAAAAAATTACCGTGTCTGACAATTCCGCTACTCCCCACTGGCTTCAGCGCACCGAACTGCTCATCGGCGGCGAAGCCATCCGCCACTTACAACAAATGAACGTGCTCGTGATCGGACTGGGCGGCGTCGGCAGTTTCGCCGCCGAATTCCTGGCCCGGGCCGGCGTCGGAAAAATGACCATCATAGATGGCGATACCGTGGATCTGACCAACACCAACCGGCAACTCCCGGCCCTGCACAGCACGGTGGGGCAATCTAAAGCCGGCGTCATGGCCGCCCGGATGCTCGATATCAATCCGGCTTTGCAGCTGACGGTCAAAGAAGATTTTTTAACCCCGGAATTCGTCAAAACCCTCGATTTTCGCGAATTCGACTATGTGCTGGATTGCATAGACTCCGTCCAACCTAAACAATATGTCATCGTCGCGTGCAAGCAGCAGGGCGTGCGGGTCGTCAGCAGCATGGGCGCCGGCGGACGCATAGACCCCTCCAAGGTGCAGGTCGCGGATATCTCCCGAACCTACAACTGCCCCTTCGCGCAGCAAGTACGCAAAGGCCTTAAACGCAAGGGCGTCCGTCGGGGCGTTACCGTCGTGTTTTCTTCCGAACTGGTGGATCCCGGCACCTGCATGCTCACCGATGGCAACCGGTTCAAAAAATCGTTCTACGGCACCATATCCTATATTCCCGCGCTGTTCGGCCTGCACCTCGCCGGCGTGCTGGTGCAGGAGGTTGTGCGGGAACACCCGTTGAAATAGATTTCGGATTGGGGATTGGGGATTTCGGATTGGGCGTGTTACTCCCTGTTCCGCGCCTTCCGCGAGTTCTGCGGGAACCCCCTGTTCCGCGCCTTCCGCGAGTTCTGCGGGAACCCCCTCTCCGCGCCTTCCGCGAGTTCTGCGGGAACCCCCTCTCCGCGCCTTCCGCGAGTTCTGCGGGAACCCCCTCTCCGCGCCTTCCGCGAGTTCTGCGGGAACCCCCTCTCCGCGCCTTCCGCGTATTCTGCGGGAACCC
>JBEIDF010000135.1:0-10203 GCA_040383605.1 Lewinellaceae bacterium | reverse complement strand
TCTGATACGCGTCTATCGCGTAGAGACGCGATGCATCGCGTCTGATACGCGTCTATCGCGTAGAGACGCGATGCATCGCGTCTGATACGCGTCTATCGCGTAGAGACGCGATGCATCGCGTCTGATCCGCGTTTCAAATGTAGAAACGCGATGCATCGCACGCACGAGAGACGCGATGCATCGCACGCACGGGAGACGCGATGCATCGCGTCTCTACCCCCCCCCGAACGCCGTTAAAACGGCGCCTCTTCGTCCGCGTTCATGCGCGAAGAGATCGTCAGTCCGCCGCCGCCGGACGTAAACGGGCCGCCGAACGGCTCTTCCAGCCCGCCGAACATCGGGTCGTCGAGGTTTCCGAACTTGGCAAACTGTTCGGTAAATTTTACGCGTATGGTGTCCAGGGCGCCATGGCGGTGCTTCGCGATGATAATTTCCGCGATTCCCTTGAGGCTTTGGCCATTCTCATCTTCCATGATCTGATAGTATTCCGGACGGTAAATGAAGGACACGATATCGGCGTCCTGCTCGATGGCGCCGGAGTTGTGGCTTACGATGCCATTGGCGATCCAGCTGTGGGGGCCTGGCACGGTGAGGTCGTACACCGGCGCTTCGCCGAGGGGGGTTATTTTCAGGACGGCCGCCCAGGCGAGCAAGTTTTCGGGACTTTCGGCTGCGTTCGGCGCCAAGGCCAGCAGCTCGCCCGGGCGGAGATCTTCGACGGTGCTCCAGCCCTGCGCGCCGAGGAAGCGGTGGCCGGCGGTGGCTTTGACGCTGCGATCGCCTTCGAGGCATACTTCAAAAACCTGTTTAATTCCGGTTTCCCACACGAGGTCTGCCGTTGCTGTGCAGAACTGGCCGCGGGCCGTATCGTAGGCTTGCACGAGCGGTTGGCTGCCGACCAGCGCGTGCACGGGCGTGGTGCTGCCATCGGCCAGGGTGGCCAGGGTGTCGCCGGTGACGCACTCCCGCAGGTCGGACAGCTGGGGGCGTTTGGCGCCGCCGCGCGACTCCACGGCACGGCTGAGCTGCGACAGGGCGATGACGGGCACGCTGAGTTCTTTGGCCATGTTTTTCAAGGCGCGGGAGATACCGGCGATTTCCTGTTCGCGGTTGCCGCTGCGGTTGTTTTCCGCCAAGCCGGTCATGAGCTGCAGGTAGTCAATAATCACCAATTGGATATCGTGCTGCATTTTCAGTCGGCGGCATTTGGCGCGCAACTCGAAGATATTGATCCCCGGGGTATCGTCAATAAAAATCGGGACATTGCTGAGGCGCTCGACGGTAGTCTGGAGCTGCTGCCATTCGTAGTCTTCCAGTTTGCCGTTGCGCATTTTGGAGCCGGGTATTTCCGATTCCATGGAGATAAGGCGCTGGACGAGTTGGGTATTGGCCATTTCGAGTGAAAACAGCGCCACGGGTTTTTGGAAGTCTTTGGCCGCGTTGAGGGCCATGGCGAGCACGAAGGCCGTGTTGTGCGTCACGGTCATATCTTCGAGCAGGAATCGGCCGTTGCCGTCAATTTCGAAGCCGTAGTAGTCGTCCACGCCGTCGTATTCGAGCCGGATCGCGGTTTGGCGCCAATCCGAGGCGCAGGTGCATTCGGGGACAGGGAGTATTTTGAACGGGATCTCGCGCAGGTCGCCCTCCAGCCCGAGTTTCCAGCCGTCCGCGCCGGGCAGTAGGCGGGTACGGAACCCGAGGCTGTCGCACAGCAGTTTGATTTGGCGGGCTGCCGTTTCGGGGATCTCAGCGATTTCGAAGCTGCCGGATAGTTCCGAGGCCCGGCCGCAGGCGTCCAGCAATCCGGCCAAGAGTTCGAGTCGCCGCGCCCGGGAATTGACGAGATAGACTTGCGGCAGGCATTCGCCGGCGTAATCCGCCGGTTCGGGGAGCGAACCAGCCGGTTCCGCCGGCGATTCGATCCATCCGGCGTACGCGACGCCGGCGGCGGCCAGGGGGATAGATTTAGCGGCGGGGAGTCGGAGCGCGGCGCCGAACTGCAGTCCGAACAAATACGGCGGCAGCGCCGCCGCTTGTTCCGGGAATTCCACAGCTACCTTGTAGCCCTTGCAGTTGGCGCGGAATGCCGGGGTTTGGGCGTGCAATTCCCGCACCGTCATTTCCAGGATTTCCGCGGATTGCCGCGGATTTTCCGGGCGGTTTTGTTTCAGGCAGAGGATATGGCTTTCATTGACGCGGTAATCAATGCCTGTTTCCTGGCGCACCCAGTACATGTTTTCGCGCCCGCGGGCGAGCGAAAGTACCTTTCGGGGTTGGGAGTCGTCGCCCATCAGCAGGTCGCCGATTCGGATATCCTCCACCGCTTTCAACTGGCCGTCGAAGAGCAGCACCCGGGTGCCGCGGCCGAGGCATTTACCCATACCGGGACGCGCGGCGAGGATCACCAGGTCGGAGGGCTGCCAGCCGGAGGTCAGCCGGTCCAGGTCGGTAAAACCCGTGGGCACCCCGGTGAGGCCGTCCGCTTTGCGGGAGAGTTCCTCGATTTGTTTGAGCACCCGGCTGGAGAGGTTGCCCATGCTTTCGAAGCTGCGGCTGAGGTTGTTTTGCGTGATGGCGAACAGGCCCTTTTCTGCTTCATCGAGGAGGTTAAATACGTCGGTAGTATCCTCGTACGCGTCGCGGATCGTCAGCGTGCTCACGCGGATCAGTTCGCGCTGGATATGCTTTTGCGCGAGGATGCGCGCGTGGTACTCGATATTGGCGGCGGAGGCGATGCGATTGGAGAGTTCGACCAGGTAGTAAGCGCCGCCCGCCTTTTCCAGCTCGCCGCTTTTGCGCAATTCTTCTGTGACCGTGAGGATATCCACCGGATTCGAGCGTTCGAAGAGTTTCATTGCCGCCCGGTAGATCACCTGGTGCGATTCGAGGTAAAAGCTTTCCGGGCGCAGGATATCCATGACGACCGGCAGCGCTTCGCGGTCGAGCATCAGGGCCCCCAGCACGGCCTCTTCCAGCGGAATCGCCTGCGGCTGTACCTTGCCGAACACATAATTGGACAGGTTATCCGCATTTTTGCCGCTTTGGGCACGGGGTTTGTTACCAGGACGCCCGGAGGCGTCGAAATCTTTGTTTTCCGGCATAGTTCGCTCAATACTTCTTCGCCTACAAATTTAAGGCGCACGTGGTGTTTTTACTAATTTTAAACAATCCGTATAACGCCAAAATGTGTGGATAACTTCTTCTTTAGTGTGGATAACTCAATTTTTTTTCCACTTTATCCACATTGACCTCCTGTTTTCCACAAAAAAACAGGTCGTACCGGGGCTTTCGCCAAGCGGCTTTTCGCGTGTTAAAATCGTGAATGGTAGGCGCTTGCATCTAACATTCCTTTTACTAAACCTTGAGAAATGGTAAAGGTAATGTGAAGCCCGTGTTAAATTTAAGATGTTAGAAAAAAAAGTCGCGGGGTTTTTGGAGAATAAAAAAAACACATTGTGTTTTAAACCGCACCGCGCAGTTGCCGGGTAGAAGAAAAAACAGGTTGTTTTCAAAAGTCTGATTATCAGCTTTTTAAAAAAATTAAAGATCGAAAAGCCTGGGAAAACCGGATCGAAAACCCGAGGGAAACCGGTAATATTTTCGCAACGGCGCTCAATGCGCGGATAATTTCAGAACTTTGCATTTTATTTAGCTTTTTTTGCCTTTCCATGAACTTTCTTACGCTCGAAAATATCACCAAATCTTATGGCGAAAAAGTCTTGTTCAGGGGCCTGAACCTGCACATTGACAAGGGGCAAAAAATCGGGCTGATAGCCAAAAACGGAACGGGTAAGAGTACCCTGCTTCGGGTGATTGCCGGGAAGGAGGGCTCGGAGGGCGAGAATGCCGAGATTGTGTTGCGCAAGGATATCCGCATCGGCTGGCTCGACCAAGAGCCGGATTTTTACCCGGAGTTGGGTGTGTTGGAGGCTGCGCTGGACGACTCGAACCCCATGGTGCGCGTCATGCGCCGGTACGAACACGCGCTCGCGCACCCGGAAAACGCCGCCGAATTGCAGGCGGCGATGGCGGCGATGGACGACCAGAAAGCCTGGTCTTTCGATTCAAAAGTGAAGGAAATGCTGTTCCGCTTCGGCCTGTTCAACCTCGAGCAAAAGATCAAAACGCTGTCGGGCGGCCAGAAAAAACGGGTGGCGCTCGTCAAAATCCTGCTCGAAGAACCGGATTTTCTGATTCTCGACGAACCGACCAACCACCTCGACGTGGAAATGATCGAGTGGCTGGAAGAATATCTCCAGCAACCGGGCGTCACGCTGTTTATGGTCACCCACGACCGCTATTTTCTCGAAAATATCTGCGACAGCATCGTGGAACTCGAAGGCGGACAATTATACCGCTATAAAGGCAGCTACGCAGATTACCTGGAAAAAAAGGCGCTCCGCGAAGAAGTGCAGGCGACTACCTACGAACGGCAGAAAAAATTGCTCAAACACGAACTCGACTGGGTGCGCCGCTCGCCGGCCGCCCGGACGTCCAAGGCCAAGGCGCGGGTAGATAATTACTACGATCGCAAGGAAACCAACGATGCGCTCCGGGTGCAAAAAGACGAAATGAGCATCCAAATCAAGGAAAGCTGGCTGGGCGGCAAAATCGTGGAATGCCACAACATCAGTAAATCGTACGACGGCCGCACGGTGGTGGGCAGTTTTACCTATAAATTCAAACGCAAAGAACGCGTCGGGATCGTCGGGGCGAATGGCGCCGGAAAATCCACCTTCCTGCAACTGATTACCCAGGCAATCCCCACGGATACGGGCAAAGTGATCGTGGGCGACACCGTGATGTTCGGATATTACCGCCAGGACGGCCTGCAACTGAAGGAGGACAAGCGCGTGATAGACGTTGTGCGCGATATCGCCGAGGTAATTCCCCTGGAAAAAGGCAAGGAACTCAGCGCGGCGCAACTGCTGGAACGGTTTCTTTTCAGCCGGCAGCAGCAACAGGTGTATGCCAGCCAACTGTCCGGCGGCGAAAAACGCCGCCTCTACCTGGTCACCGTGCTGATGCGGAATCCCAATTTTCTGATTCTCGACGAACCGACCAACGACCTGGACGTGATGACGCTGCAAGTGCTGGAGGATTTCCTCGAGGATTTTCCCGGCTGCCTGCTGGTGGTCACCCACGACCGCTATTTCATGGACCGCCTCGTGGAACACCTCTTCGTATTTGAAGGCCACGGCAAAATCAAAGATTTCAACGGTACCTACCTGGAATACCGGATGCTGAAAAAAGAAGAAGACAGCCGCAAACGCGCCGAAGAACGCCAGGCCGCACCGGCCGGTACCGCCGCAAAAGCCGGCCTGAGCAACGCCGAACGCAACGAAATGAAAAAACTCGAAAAGGACATCGCAAAAATGGAAAGCCGAAAAGCGGAAATCCTGGCCCGATTCAACGCCGGCGAGCTGGGCGTCGAGGAAGCCGGCAAACTTTCGGCCGAACTGGGCAAATTACAAGAAGAACTCGATATCCGCGAGATGCGCTGGCTGGAACTTTCCGAGTTGTAAATCCCACACTTCCATTCGCAATAAAAAATAATATGGCACTTATTTTAACTTGCAGAGATTACACCCCGCAATTCGGCCAGGACTGCTTTCTGGCAGAAAACGCCACCGTGATCGGCGACGTTGTGCTGGGAGACCAATGCTCGGTCTGGTTTCAGGCTGTCGTGCGCGGCGACGTAAATTTTATCCGCATCGGCAATAAAGTGAACATCCAGGACGGCGCGATTCTACACGGCACCTTCCAAAAGTGCGGCACGACCATCGGCAATAACGTGAGCATCGGCCACCGCGCCCTGGTACACGGCTGTACCCTCCACGACAACGTGCTCGTCGGCATGGGCGCCATCATTATGGATCAGGCCGTGGTGGAAGAAAACTGCCTCATCGCCGCCGGCGCCCTGATTCTCGAAAAAACGGTATGCCATGCCGGCGGTGTGTACGCCGGCGTTCCGGCCCGCAGGGTCAAAGAACTCAGCCCGGAATTGTTTGAAAGCGAGATTCAGCGCATCGCTCAAAATTACACGCTGTACGCAAGCTGGTATTGAGGGATTGGGGATTTTTTCTTGTTTTAAAACAAGAAAAAATCCCCAATCGCCCTATTTTTTCCCATAATTTGCCAGATACACGCCTGCCAAAATCACCCCCGTGCCCAGCAGGTCGGTCAGACCGACTGCTTCGCCGTCGAATTTGCCAATTGCCAGCGCGCTGATGGGCAGCAGGTAGGTCACGGAAGTTGCGAAGATGGCGCTGGTGCGCTGCAACAGCCAGAAATAGAGAATCGAGCCGCCCACGGTGCCGAGTGCGGCGAGGTAGAAGATATAACCGAGGCCCGTGTAGCCTTCCGGGTGGGTCTGCGCGGCCGTCCAGCCGCCGGAGAGGATCAGTCCGGCGACAAACAGGGGCCCGGCGATCATGAAGGCGGCGGAGGCAATTGCCGCCGGGTGTTGGTCGCGGAGGTATTTATTGACGACATTGGCATTGATGGCGTAACATACGGTAGCCAGCGCGCAGAGCGAGGCAAAAAAAGCGCTGGATTCTGATTTTGGGCCGCCGTTGTACAAGATCAGCACTGCCGCACCGGCCAGTCCAAGCAGGATCCCGAGCGTCTTGCTGCGCAAAAAAGGCATATTGAAAAAAGTCACGCCCAGCAGCAGGGTGAACAGGGGTGTCAGCGCGTTGAGCACGCCGGCCAGGCTGCTGTTGACATGCTGCTGCGCCACGGCAAATAGAAAATTGGGGATCGCCGATCCGCAGAACGCGACGACCAGCAGCGATTTCCAGTTTTTCCAGTTTATTTTCGACCAAAAAAGCGCCGCCACCGGGATGTACACGGCGAATGCCTGTACCATCCGCCACATAGCCATTTGTACCGGACTGAAAATTTGCACGGAGTGCTTGATGAACACAAAAGAGGCGCCCCAGATCAGGGCGAGCAGCAGCAAAACCAGCCAGTCGAGCAGCGCAGGAGGACGATTAGACATAATAAGCAAAAATGCCGCTAAGTTCCGGCCTTTTTCTGATCTTTATAACAAAGAATAAAAATTTTGTTTAAAAAAAGGCTGCCTTTGCAGTAAAAAATTTTTTTTCCGACCTGAACAGGGGGGGTGTTCAAACAATTGTTTTAATTATTGAAGAGGAGTACCTGGTTAGCAGGATCGTTGTCTGGCGAAAAATGGGTCCTTTTTTGGCTCAGACGCGACCTGCTAACCAGTTACGAAGAGGATTAATTTGTGGCCGATTCCGCTCCGCGCAGGCGCAGGAACCACAAGGTAAAAAACAGGTACCAAGCCACCCCGATGGCGGTTTCAATCGTGTACTCTACCAGAAACGAAACCAACACCATACACTGAAAGGCATAGAAAATTGCCTGGCCGCCGCGATAAGCGAATACCGGCCGCAAAAAAGCGTATAAGCTGAAAAACAGCCCCAGAATGCCGGTTCCGGCGAGCAGATACAAAAACTGATTGTGGGGCAGTTTGGGCGCCGCGCGGTACTGCGGGAAATGTGCCGCCACTGTTTCCTGGACGGCGGCAGGCAGATCGCCCGCCCCGACGCCCAGCCAGCGGTGCGCCTGCCAAATCCGCCAACCCGCCTGCATAGACACCCAGCGCTCCGAGTCGGAATAAGATGCGCCTTTGCCCTGCCGATACTGCTGCCAGTCGTACAGGGCATACCCCAATTTTTGGTGGAGCGTCGGCAATAGCTGTATTGCCCCCCACAGGACGAGCCCTGCGACCGCCGGCGCCAGCAACATCCAGGCCCAACGCCGCTCCTGCCAGGACCAGTGAAAGCCCAGAAAAAACAAAGCGGCATACAACGCGATCAGGCCACTGCGTACCGCCACAAAATGTACACATCCGAACAGAAACAGCGTGCTGCCGCCAAGTACCCATCGCTCCCAGCCAAAGCGCCAAACGAAACGCTGCCGCCAAAGATGCCAACCCGCCAGCACGGCGGTAGATACCAAAAGGCTAAAGCGGATGTGGTTGCGCGGTACCGGCATCGGGCGGCCTTCGTACATCGCCTGCATGATTTCCTGCCGATGCAACAAAAAATTGGCAAGGACGCCCACGCAGACGAGCGCCATCACGCCAACCAGCAGGTATAGCACCGCGTACAGCCGGCGCGCATCCAAAAACGGCAGGTTGGCAAAAGCCCACGGCATCACCAAAAACGGCAAACGCACCCGAACCCGTTCCAACCAATACGCATGGTCGGCAGACCAAAGTCCGCTGAGCACCGGAATACACAACAACAGCGCCAGAGCGGCGAGGGCCGGCTGCCGAAACAAATTGCGAAAAGAGAAAACCAACACCCGCCACGCGGAGGGCCCGGCGCCGGGGGGCGTATCCAGGCTGCTTTGCCAAAAAGCAATGGTTACCCAGCCCCACATGGCAACAGACAATAAAAACGGCGAGAGCGCCATGCCGACGACCGTCAACAAGGCACAGGGAACTACCGCGTCGGCCGGCGCCCAAGCGCTGCCATTCCGCAGATTGAAAATATGGACAATAGTCGCTTTCATGTACACTCTAAACGACGGGCGGAGCGGCTGCGCTGCCTACCCATTCGCGCGGGCAAAGATAGGGCGCGACGCCTGCACGGCGGTCGCCATACGTTGAAATAGTAACTGGTTACTTGAAATGTTTGATTCGCATTATTGATGCCAGTTTTTTTGTATTTTTGCCAAATCATATACCGCTACCTGTTTGATTCCAGTGGATGCGCTCAATTGTAAAAAACAATGCTTGGCCAAATTCAAAAAATAGTCAGATCATCGGGTACCAACTACCAATTTTCAATACTCATTCCTTCGTGGAACAACCTGGAGTACCTGCGGCTATGCATTGAAAGTATCCGCCGGTATTCTCAATTTTCGCATCAGATAATTGTACATGTAAACGAAGGTAAAGACGGCACAATCGAATGGCTGGAGGCACAATCGGACATAGACTATACATGGAGCAAGGAAAATATAGGCGTATGTTATAATTTGAATATCGCTCGATCCCTGGCTAAAGCACACTATATCTGTTATTTGAATGATGATATGGTGGTATTGCCCGATTGGGACAAATATCTTGTGGAAGAGATCGCAAAAATCGGTCATCACGCATTTTTGCTATCGGGAACGGCGATAGAGCCCTTTGATACAGGTAATCCATGCGCGATCGTGGGAGATTATGGCAAAGAGCCGGCCCACCTTGATCTGGAAAAATTGCTACAAGAGTTCCGCCTGAAAGAAATGGCAGACTGGGCCGGAAGCACCTGGCCACCTATTGTGTTACACCGCGATTTTTGGGATTTGGTTGGGGGACTAAGCATCGAATTTTCGCCCGGCATGTACTCTGATCCTGATCTTTCCATGAAATTATGGCTGGCGGGCGTACGCTATTTCAAAGGCCTCGGCAAAAGCCGGGTGTATCACTTTGGTTCTAAATCTACCAAGCGAAAACGCATGAACACCGGCCGGGATCGTTTTTTGATGAAATGGGGAATTAGCAGTAGTACTTTTACACGCAAGTATCTGCGCCGTGGTATGCCTTATGACGGCGTCCTCCCGCCCCCACAGATCACTTGGGCCGATCGGTGGAAAAGTTGGTTCAAGCAGTTGTCTTATCTGTTAAAAAATGGCAGATCGTGATCGTGCAGGGATTCTCGGTTTGTATAAGCGCGTGTCTAAAATTATATTCTCTACTAATATGAAAAGGATTTTTTAGCCAGACAAGGCGCTTTTTGCAGGCGTAATGGGACTAATTACGGGAAAAAAAGGAACGAAGGTTGGCTGAAAAAGATTTACATATTAGCGAGAAATATAATTTTAGACACGCGCTAATCACAATGTAATTTTATACATGTCTTAGACGGTTCCCTCCGCCATTTCCTCCGCCACCCAGCCCTCAATATTCTTCGTCTTACTCGAAAAATTCACCCCCACGCACACCACCGGCTTGCCGAGGCTCCAGGCGGCGCGGTAGTATTTTTTTTGTTTGATTTGCTCGAGGGCGGCTTCGGGCGACTGGTCGAGTTTGTACTCGAGGAGATAGACGTGTGTGGGTGTCTCCACCATGCTGTCGGCGCGGCCCTCCGCGGTGCAGACCTCGCTGTGAATCCGGATGCCCATGTAGGTAAACAGGAGATGAATGGCGGCATGGAAGAATTTTTCCGGGTATTTTTCGTA
>JBEIDF010000134.1:0-10204 GCA_040383605.1 Lewinellaceae bacterium | reverse complement strand
GGCTCTACGCCAAATTCAGTGGGTTTAAAAAACAAACTAACCAAAATAAAATTAAATCATCGTAACAAATTTCTGTGTTTTTACAGACGATTTTGAGGTTTACTAACTACTTTAAATTAATGCAGTTAGTAAACCAACGGGCTTCTATACCCAATGCTGCTGTGAAAATTGGTAATTCATACATGCGGTAAAGATATGAAAACCCACTGAATTTGGCGTAGAGCCAAATTTTTGGGTTTGAAAAAAGAGGCGTAAAGAATGGCCGAATGTTTCGGGCAAGTTTAAGGAGGTGATTTCCAGGGCTGGTTTTGGTGCGGTTTCTTGGCTGGAGTAAGTGAATAGTTTGGCGTTGTTTTGAATAGCGCAAATGTTTGTGGTTCCCCCTTCCAGGTTGGTACACCATATATTATTGTTGCCGTCCACCAATAAATCGCGGATGAATCCCGTGGGCGCCTTGGAGTTCAAGTTTGCAAGCGGGACAAATTTTTCCGAATAGGGATTGAATAGAGCCAGCCCGTTGTCGGTGCCGATCCAGAGCATCCCATTTTGGTCTTCTGCCATGGCGGTGATAATGGCTGTGTGCAACGCCCAGGCGTCGAGTTGGTTTGGCGTGTAGGATTTACACTGGTAGCCATCGTAGCGGTTGAGGCCGTAGATGGTGCCGATCCAGATGTAGCCGCGGGAGTCTTGGAACAAGCTGCTGACGTAGCCGTGGGAAAGACCGTCTTCCGTTGTGATCGTGCGGACGTGAAATTGTTGAGAAAAAGCTATTTGTTTCAGGGTCGCCAGAAGAACAATTAGGGTGAAAATGGCGCGGTTTCTCATTGCTTATTATTTACCTGCAAATATATCGGACTGGCAACACTGCTGCCACCCGGCATGCCATAAAAATGTAACAAGAGACAAATGTGCATGTGATTGAGACGCATTTATATGGCCTCTGCTTGGGAGCGCCTGCATCTTTGCCGCTGCAACTAAAGTAGGGGCAGGTTGCGATAGGTAGAACTATCCGTTATATGTTTTTGCAATCTTCCTTCTGGTAATCCTCATAATCGTATTCTCATGGAAGTCAATACTCTTTTGAGTATTTGTAGCGTGTCTCGTTTTTTTTTGTGGGAACAACCGCGAAGGCGTTCTTTACCCTTGGGTAGAGAATTCGAGGTTTCTTTTTCGTTCCTGCCAGCACCCTGCTATTTCCTGTGTGCGTACCAGCGCACTTGGGACATGCTTTCCCAGCAGGACTTTGGTTCACTTCTTTCTTTCTCGGTATTCAGGTTTTGCAAAGTAATGCTTGCTCCGGATTTCGTTTCCAACGAAATGCTGGAGTCGGTTCTTTTTTGTATCGCTACCCACCCGACTTTCATCTAAAACAAACACACTCAATCAGTCACATGATTTTGTTTTTACGCTGTATATCCGAAGTTATTATGTCAAATTTTAAAATTTCCGGTAAATTCATTTAAGAGTATTTGACGCACTTTTGTGAACATTCCCCTTATGTCGTATTCATTACGCGGTCTTTAATCTGAACCGGGCATCAAATGTACTTTCTGGTTATCACAGAAAAGCAGCCTGCGGGTCTTTAATTACAGTTTAATTCTTCTCATGAAAAACAAATTTCTACCCTTCAGGGCCAACAACGTGGCTCTTCCCGTCTTTCTCGGTACTCACTTGCCTTGGAGCATGGTTGTGTTACCTACGATCTCACTGCTCCTTAATTCGCAAAACCTGTACCTGTCTCTTTGGTTTTCCGCCATATTGTTGCTGGTGATGTTTAGCCATCTACCTGACATGAAAGGAGTAAGGCGTTGTCTGTCCAGGATGTTTCCGATAAAAGACGCGTGCACAGGCGCACTTCTGAAAGGGTCGGTATCAGCCTTTCCTTTGGTATTGGCGCTTCAAATATTTAGCGTTCAAAATACTCAGGCACAAGTATCATTGGGAATCAACACCACTGTGACATCAGAAACGCCATTATTAGGTGATACATTCTTCATTACGGTTTCTTATGGAGCGGTTAGTAATATCGCTTTTTTAGAGGATGCATTTATTCAGGTTGATTTTCCGGAAGCGTTTGAATATGTTTCACTTTCGCCCACGAGCGATATTTCCTATCCGCTTCGACCTGATGGCGGGGGCCCAAGTCCCGAACTTATTATAGATCCTTTAGATGGAAAGCGAAAATTAAAGATTTATTTTGTAGATCCATTGGTATCCGGCTCGGCCGGTGACATTATTATTACGGCATTTATTCCAAATGACAGGGCTTGTCCGTTGGATAAGTTCGATATTTCTGCAGCCGGTTTTGTCAGGAATCCGGCCAATCCTTCCCAAGTGCTGTCTTTCCCGGGAATTCCGGCCAATATTGAAGTAATCGTTCAAGGCGGTGACAATGACTGGCAACTTGATCTTGACGCTGAAGTTATTGTTTGTGGTGCATGTCCACAATATGGCGGTAAAGTCACTCCTGTACTTTCCGCGAGTGACGGCTGGGTATCGGCCGACTATGTGAATGTGGTTGTCAATCTTCCCTCAGCGGCAAGCAACATCGCCTGCAGTGGTTGTACGGTTAATAGTGTAACCAATACAGTAACCTACAACCTGGGAATACCCAATGAGAATTTGTCAGATGTTGCACTAAATGATAACGGACAGGTAAATGAATTGTCACTTTCTCCTATAACGTTCTGTTTACCTGGCCCACCGGGCACTAACTACCCATTTTGTGGAAACATGAATGGAGCGCCCAAAATATCCTGTTTAAATTTGCCTGATTTTTCTGATAATCCGTGCTCGAATCTGCCCATTCCGATTGTGCCGGTATCCGGAGTTGGTTGTAACAAGCCATTCTTCAGCGAAACAAGAATAGGCGAGGAAGGCATCATGTCCTATGGTATAAACAACTCCGGTCAGACCTGTCTTGACTCAATGACTGCAGAAATCACGATCCCGCTTTCTGTGGACGTTCTGGAAATTCTTACGCCATCCTCTACGGAGGCCGGTCTTAATGTGTTTCTTCTTTTCACCACCAATAATGGCTTCACGGGTACATTGGGTACCTTTATTACAAACTCCGGCGGGGCATTCAACGCAGCAGCTCTGGCAGCAGCCCTGGCTTCTTCGGGTGGTGGAACGTACTTTACCAAATTCACTTATATCATTAAAGGTAACACCATCCCGGGCAATGGGTTCGGCGGTTCGATCCGGTATAAAATTCGAGCGACGACGGATCAGTTGGGTAATACCATATATGGTGTCAATCCGCGTATCCCAAGGTTAGAACTGGGCGCTTGTTCCGGCCCTACCAATCCCCAGGGGTACACCTGTTTATATGCTGAAATGAATGGCAAGGGTTACAACGGCAATCCCGCCGTATCTTACAATTGTTCCAACTTTGAAGACGAACTCATAAGAGATGTCCCAAGGGGTATTGCCCGGCTGAAAAAAGAGGTACTGGGAGCACACGATCTGAGACCACGAGAAAGTGGGAAATTTGTGATAACCTTTCAGAATTGCAATGGTATCTCAAATAATGTGGCTTTGTACGATGTGCTGGATGCCAGACTCACCTTTGATCCGACAAAAGTGACTTACTCCTCAGGTCTGGAGGCACTTAATACCCTGTATGGTGATCCACTTACGGTAACGCCTCAGATGGATGGATCAAATGTACTCAAATGGAGTTGGCCGCAAATTCCTGCCCCAGCGCCAGGTAATCTCTGCTCGGAAGTCTATTCCATTACTTTCAACGCAGATATTCCTCCAGGTACCCCTCCGGGTTCGGTTCCAAACTGTCTTATCGCAGATTGGGATGAGGCCGCCTTGGGCAATCATCCTAACGGGGTCCCTGTTGTAGATCCTACTCCCGCTCCGGATATTCTTGGCAACCAATTTGAGCCTTACGCTCCGGAGTCATGCACCGGCATAAACATTCTGGCGGTGGCAGAAACAAAAGCCCGAAAGGGGGTAAGAAGCCCATGCGACACAAATTATCCTGATTTTGTTTATTATGATCCGCTAAGCATGGATCCGGACAATGGTGTGGTGACAACTTATCCTGGCGGGTTGTTTAATTACAGGTTTCAGGTTGAAAATACCGGCAATGTGCCCATCGGAGATTTGGTAGTCATTGATATTTTTCCAACGGTAGGGGATAATGCCGTATCCGCGCCTTTTCCCCGGGGGTCGGAGTACGACCCCCACTTAGTTCAAATTGTTGTTCTCAGGCCTGAATATATCGGAGACATAGCAATTTACTATTCCACTGCAGCCAACCCTTGTCTGCCGGAGTTAGAGATTTTCGGCATTCCGTATAATCCGCCATTTTGCACTCCTCCGGTGGTTAACTGGAGTACTACGCCACCGGCTGACTTGGCCACGGTAAAAGCGGTCAAATTCGAATTTATCAATGGCTTTAATCTCGATTACGGAGATATATTTGAGGTTGACCTAGTCATGCAGGTTCCTGTGGGTATTCCGAATAACAAAATCGCATGGAATTCATTTGCCTACCAGGGTGCGCGGGCAGACCCGGCCGGCATAAATCCAGCTACCGGGTTGCCCAGAAAAATACCGGTTGCCGAACCTACCAAAGTAGGTATTAAAACCTTTTGCTTACCGGATCTGACTATTGGTAATTATGTCTGGATTGATAATAATCTGGACTTTAACGTTGAGGCAACAGACGGAAACGGATTACAGGATGCCGGCGAGCCGGGTGTAAATGGTGTTAAAGCCTCGCTTTGGCGTTCTTCAGATAATATCAAAGGCAACGGAGATGATGTAAAAATTGATACTTTGCTCACGTCTCGGGATGGCAGCGGAAATGATGGTTACTACCTGTTTACGGTGCAGAACCCGCTTCCAAACCAATATTATTACGTCATCTTCGATATTACCACGGCTAACTTGCCGGCCGGTACAATACCCACCTTGCAAAACCAAGGATCAAACGATGCGATTGACAGTGATGTCAACGCTATGTTCATGACAGATATGGTTGGCCCTTACTCGGCCCCAGCCTCTGATCTGACGCTGGATATGGGCCTGATACCCGGCTTTGTCTGCACGTTGGTACCAACAACCCGTATTGTTTGTAATAACAAAGGCACGGCTTCGACAGCCGATGATACGTATTCTTACGTCATCAAAGCAGATCGGTATGTTAACGGTGTATTGAATAATTCGGGTAGCTATGGCGCAAATGTGGACATAAAACAGACCATGCCTGTTAATATAATCGAGGATGTGGATGTGCGACTCAATCTTGCCTATGGGGTGGAGCACACTATTCCTCTGGCAATCAACGGCGGCGAATTCAGCATTGCATCATTTGACAGCGTATTCATTCGTATGTATGATTCGAACGATATCACCTGTCGAGTCTCTGCCAAAAGACGCCGGCCCGCCACTTTGGGCTTCCAAAATGTGCAAGCAGTAGATGCGCCAAATGTGGCTATTTCAACTTGTATTGACGACGGAATGGGTAACCTGAATTACAATCTGGAAGGCACCCTGGTAATCGGAGATGGCGAAATGCCGGCCGGAGCAGAAATTGAACTTTCCTTTACAGAGGTTAATAGCGGGAATATCATCCATACTCAGACATTCCCGGTGCCGGGAATGTTACCGGCGTCCATTCCATTTAGTTTCACAGGGTTGATATGTGACGGTGATTCATACGATATTATGGCTCGATTCGTCGAGACTGCTCCCCCGATGAATGAAATTCTGGATCTCTGCAATGGTCTTGTTCGTTTCAACGAACCTTGCTGGTTGGATATTAATACTGTGGCAATCACAGATAATTGCCGCTCAACTGGTAATTACTCGGTGACTATTAGCGGTACCTACTACAATGCACCTGGTGACTTGACTGTTGACATTACCGGTGCTAACCCGTTCGACGATCCCGCAGCTCAAACACTCTCACTCTCGCCGCTGGCAGATGGAACTAATGTACTCTTTAAAACCTTTACCAAGGTGTGCGATGGACAGCTACACTCCATTTCAGCTACATTCCAGGGTAATAGTGACTGCTCGGATACGGATGAATACGAAGGCCCGCGAGATCGTGACTTTGGTGACTTGCCCGCAACTTTTGGCACTATCCTGAGTGTTCCGACCCCCGGCGCCTTCCACCTGATTCATAACGATATTTATCTTGGTTCCTGTGTAGACTCTGAACTGGACGGCGCCCCTGAAGCAAAAGCCGGGGTTGACGGAACACCACAGGCCAATGCCGGCACAGGTGGTGACGATGCCACTACCGTTCAGTTTGAGCTAGGGGAAATATCCTATCATACCTGTCTGAGCGATGACGAGGATGGAGTACGCTTCATTACCCCTATGGTACAGGGCAATCAGGCCTGCATTGAAGTGACGGCTACCTCTTTGTTTGGGCCTGCAAAACTGGACATGTGGGTTGACTTTAATGGAGACGGTGACCTTACCTCAGCAGGCGAAAAAGTTGTTTTCGTAAACAATACGGTGCTTTCAGGTACCAGGACACAACAGTACTGCTTTACCGTGCCTGCTACAGCCACTTTCCCTAACCGGTTCACGCATATTCGGGTTCGTCTCAGCACAGCAGGTGTGAGTAGCCCGATTGACGTCGCATTCGATGGTGAAGTAGAGGATTTTTACCTGGAGTTTGCCAAAGTGGGTGATTTCGTTTGGCAAGACGTGAATGGTAACGGCAAACAGGATAGCGGAGAACCCGGTATCGGAGGCGCAACCGTCTCGATTTCCGGCACCAACATCTTGAATAACCCGTACACGGCATCCGTTCAAACCAGTTCTGATGGTATGTATATGTTCAATGGACTCTTGCCGGGAACTTACACCGTGACATTTGTTACCCCAACAAATTTCAAAGTTACCAGGCAAGATCATTTGCCGGGTGATGATGATAATGACAGTGATGTTGATCCTGTTACCGGTATAGCCTCCTCAACGCCTGTTACCTTGACTAGTTTTGATAATATTACTAATATAGACGCTGGATTTTTTCAACCGGTTGGAGTTGGAAACCTGGTATTCATGGACAATGATGCGAGTGGCAATTTCAATGCAGGTGATATGCCACTGCCCGGAGTACTGGTGCAGTTGTACACAGCGGGTGCTAATTACGGCGTGGATGCGCCGCTGGCGGTCACGACGACGAATGCCTCGGGCTACTACTACTTCGACGAACTGGCGCCGGGCACGTACGTGGTGTATATTCCTGCGTCGAACTTCAACGCCGGCCAGCCGCTTCGGAATAAAGCAGGCGTGCCGGGCGAAGACCTGACGAGCACGGACGACAACAACGACAACGGCCAGGACACGCCGGTAAACGGCGGTATCGTATCCAACGTGATCACGTTGTCGGCAGGTTCGGAACCGACTGGTGAGAATCAAACGGATTATCCGGGTTCGCTGGATGACAATAATGTGAACGCAACGGTTGATTTTGGCTTCCGGACGAACAAGGTTGCCGTGGGCAATTTTGTGTTCATGGATAATAACGGCAACGGGTTGTACGACGCCGGGGACATGGGAATCTCCAATGTAACGGTGGAGTTGTACGCCTCGACGCAAACGCCGGGCGTGGATGCGCCGCTGGCAAGCGATGTGACGGATCCAAGCGGTTACTACTATTTTGACGAGCTGGACGCGGGGGATTACATTTTGTATATTCCGGGCTCCAACTTCGGCGCCGCTGCGTCGCTGGCAAATAAGGAAAGCGTCCCAGGCGCTGATGCCAGCGAGACGGCGGACAACAACGACAATGGTCAAGACACGCCGGTGAACGGCGGTATCCGCTCGAACACCTTCACGCTGTCGCCGTACAGTGAGCCGAACGATGAGTCGGGCGCCGGGGGCGTGGGCACGGGCACGCCCTCGTACGCGGGCACGCTGCCGGATGCGAACGTGAACGAGACGCTGGACTTCGGCTTCCGACTGGAGCGCGTGGCGCTGGGTAATTATGTGTTTATGGATAACAATGACAATGGGGTGAACGACGCGGGCGATATGGGCATTGCGAGCGTAACGGTACAGTTGTACGCTGCGGGCGCAGACTACGGCGTGGATGCGCCCGTGGCTACGACCAGCACGAACGGCAGCGGTTATTATTACTTTGACAACCTGACGCCGGGCGACTATGTAGTGTTTATTCCGGGTTTGAACTTCATGACCGGAGGACCGCTTCAAAATAAAGAATCCTATCCAGGCGCTGATCCGACTGGAACAGTAGACGGCAACGACAACGGTCAGGACGATCCGGTGAACGGCGGTATCATTTCAAACGTGGTGACCCTAACGCCGAATAGCGAACCGACGGGGGAAAATCAGACGGACTACCCGGGTACCTTAGACGACAATAATGTCAATGGTACGATAGATTTTGTTTTCCGGACGGAGAAGGTGGCTTTGGGTAATTTTGTATTCATGGACAACAACGCGGACGGTGTGTTCAACTCCGGCGATATGGCGTTGGCGAACGTACGCATCGAGTTGTACACAGCAGCCCAGGCCCCCGGCTCAGATACGCCCCTCGCATTCGATGTGACGGATCCGAGCGGTTATTACTACTTTGATCAGTTGAATGCGGGTCAGTACCGGGTGTACATCCCTGCGGTGAATTTCACAGCTGGTCAGCCTTTGGAAAATAAAGCATCCTACCCCGGCGCTGATGCCGGCGATACGGACAATAACGACAACGGCCTGGACGTGCTGGTCAGCGGCGGTATCGCATCAAGTGTGATTGACCTGCAACCTAACAGCGAGCCGGTGAATGAAAGCGGCGCGGGTGGTGCAGGTAGCGCTACGCCTGCCTATCCCGGTACATTGGATGACGACAATGTGAATGAAACGATAGATTTCACCTTCCGTTGTATTGCGGAGCCGGTATTTGTAAACTGTCCGATTGACTTTACATTAAATGCCGACGTGGATAAATGCGGCGCGAATGTGTGGTGGCCGGAACCAGTCGCTGTGGACGGCTGTGCAGGGATGGTTGTTTCCGTTACTCAAATCTCCGGCGGTGTTGCGCCCGGCGACTTCCTGAGTGTTGTCGGTTCGCCTCATACTATTACGTATCAGGCAATAGACGTTATTGGCAATACCAGTATTTGTTCGTTTGATATTACCATTGTGGATATACAAGCGCCAAACGCTGTTTGCCGAGACGTTACAGTTAATCTCACGGGCGCCCCTGCAAGCGCTGTTATTACGGCTGGCAATATTAACGGCGGATCAACGGACAACTGTACTGCTCCGGCAGGCTTGTCCCTGTCTGCCAGTACCACAACGTTTAACTGTACCAATCTGGGCGATAATTTTGTGACGCTCACCGTAACTGATGGAAACGGTAATACGTCGACCTGTGCTGCCACGGTAACTATCGTGGACAATACCGCACCCGTACTCACATGTCCTGCAAGCCTTATCGCTGTTTGTGCGGTAGGGGAGCAAGCACCTTACACAACGTTTGACGCGTTTCAGGTTGCCGGGGGCTCTGCGACGGACAACTGTTCTGTTGTAGCTGCTTCCTTTATTATGGAAAATGAAATAGATAACGGTCAAAACTGTCCTCGTACTGTTATGCGTACCTATCGCGTTTCGGATTCCAGTGGTAATACCTCATTCTGTGTTCAAACTATCACTGTGGATGATAATACGCCTCCGGCGATCACGGTACCGTCGAATTTGACATTGGACTGCAGCAATATCGGCGGCACAAACGACGCTTCGGCAGTAGTAGCGCAATGGCTGGATGCGGCGCAGGCAACGGATAACTGCGACGACGACCCGACGGTAACGTACGCGGGCGCGGCGCAACTGAATTACTGCGCGGCGAGCACGACGACCATAACGTGGACGGCCAAGGACGCGTGCGGCAACAGCACGACGGTGACGCGTACGATCACGGTAGTACCGGATACGCAGGTTCCGACGTTTGTAAACGTACCCGCGAACCTGACGTTGGACTGCAGCAATATCGGCGGCACGAACGACGCCTCGGCAGTAGTAGCGCAATGGCTGGATGCGGCGCAGGCAACGGATAACTGCGATGACGACCCGACGGTAACGTACGCGGGCGCGGCGCAACTGAATTACTGCGTAGCGAGCACGACGACCATAACGTGGACGGCCAAGGACGCGTGCGGCAACAGCACGACGGTGACGCGTACGATCACGGTAGTACCGGATACGCAGG
>JBEIDF010000133.1:0-10333 GCA_040383605.1 Lewinellaceae bacterium | reverse complement strand
GTCTGGCCCAAAAAGTCCCATTTTCCGCCATACTTTGCGATTTTTTTTGACCGTAGCGCTGCTATGGCCTGCAAAAAATCGCTTCGTCTGGCGAAAAATGGATCCTTTTTTGGCTCAGACGCGACCTGCTAACCAGTTACCTATTCTTTAAACAAGGGCGCCTCCAACGTGCCTGCTTTTTGTTTAAACTCCACCCATTTGGTGTCAAAAAGCGTATTGATCTGCTCCAGGATGCGCGCAGTTTCCGTCTCTGCCGTCCGGATCGCGATTTGGGCATTGCCATTAGGCGGCCCCTCGCTGTTGCGGATATAGTTGAGCGCGCTGCTCAGGTGACTATTCAGCGTGTTCGGATTGCGCTGAATTCCTTTCACTTCTTTATGTGTAAAAAACAATTCCTTGAGGTTGGCGATGCTGTCGCGGATCGCGCTGCCGAGCTGTAGCACCTCTTTTTTGGTGCTGTCTGGCACGTACACAAAAGCATTTTCCACATTTTTGATGGCTTTTTCTGCTTCCAGGAGACGGTCGTACGCTTTTTTCGTCTGTTCGACCGTTGCGTAGAACTTGCGTGTGGCCTCCGCTTCAGCCTGGCGCACAGATGCCGGGATATTCAGGCGCGGGTCGTCCAGTACCGTGAGGATTGTAGAATCGAGACCGTTCCGGAATTCGACCACCACTTTGTATTGTCCGGGCGCCACCTGCGGGCCGCCGCCTGGTTCCAGTTGATCCTTATCGGGTTCCTCCTTGGATGGAAAGGCGACGCCCCGGGTATCCAGACCCCAGTAGATGGCCGTAAACGCCGTATCCAGTTCCGTTTTCCAGCGGCGCAGGGTATCGCCCTGCATGGAAAGTACCGTTATGGTCGCTTTTTCGCCGCTTCCGCCCCGTCCAAAACGCCCGCGACCGCCGCGGCCGCCGCGCATGGCGGGTGGGGCAGCCTCTTCCGATGCGCCTTCCTTTTTAGCGGGCTTGTCTTCTTTTTTCATCGGCTTTACCCAGACGGGGATCAGGCCGCCGGTTCCTTTATTTTGGCCGAGGTACTCCGTGTCTCCGGCGAATCGGGGGCCATCATACGAGGCGTAGGCCGCCAAAATGGCCGGTTGCGGAGTGAACACTTTGAAAGGCCGATTCAGGAGTGAATCCGGGGCCGGCTGCCGCGCCAGTTCGCGCAGGGGTTCGATCTGATCCATGATCCAAATAGCCCGCCCGAAGGTAGCGATCACCAGATCGCCATCGCGCGGGTGTATTTTCATATCCTGCACCGGCACACAGGGGAAGCCATCCTGCGGCCAGTGTTGCCACTGCTCGCCGCTGTTCAGGCTGAAATACAAACCCTGGTCAGTACCCAAAAAGAGTAAATTGGGCGCTTTGGCGTCTTGTACCACGGAGAGGCAGAAGCCATTCACCTGTTTGGGCCCGGCGAGACGACGCCATTTTTTACCGTAATCTGTCGTGTGGTACAAGTACGGCGCCCAGTCATTCATGCGGTAGTTGTTGACCACGACGAACGCCTCGCCCGGGTTTACCGGCGACACTTCGATTTGCGGAATCCAGGCGTTTTCAGGGCAATCGGGTAAACGTTTGGAGAAGTTTTCCCAGGTTTTTCCGCCGTCACGGGTCAGTTGCAGGTTGCCGTCGTCCGTGCCGACCCAAATCACGTCCTTTTCGAGCGGACTGGGTGCGACGGCCAGAATAGTACAGTGGTTCTCGGCGTTGGTGGCGTCATAGGTGAGTCCGCCGGAGATATCCTGGTGTTGTTTTGAGGTGTCGTTGGTGGTTAAATCTGGTGAGAGCAGTCGCCAGGAGTTACCCAGATCCGGGGAGTAGTGAACAAACTGGCTGCAGAAATAAAGGCCCTGGTTGTTGAATGGGTCTTGTGCCAGCGCGGCATTCCAGTTCCAGCGCAGTCCCAGTCCGTCCGGGTGCAGCGGTTTGATATACCTTGTTTCCCCGGTCAGGCGGTCAATATGACCCAATTCGCCGCCCTGTGACATTGCGAAGCAGTAGCGTGGATTGTCTTTTTGCGGCATGGCATCGAATCCGTCGCCGAAATAGACCTCCTGCCATTCGCTGTTGCGCATGCCGCCAGATTTCCATACGGCGGAGGGGCCTACCCAGGTGCCGTTATCTTGTAAGCCGCCATAGACGTTATAAGGCAATTCATTGTCCACATTGATGTGATAGAACTGGCCAATCGGGATGTTTTCTGCATACCGCCAGGTATTGCCGCCATCATACGTGATATTTATTCCGCCATCGTTGCCGTTGATGATATGTTGCGGATCATTTGGATTGATCCAGAAGGCGTGGTGATCCGGGTGAATGCGCCAGTAATTTACCCAGCTGTCGAAGGTGCGGCCGCCGTCAATACTTTTGGTGATTTGCGAGTGTACGGAGTAAAGCGTATTTTCGTGGAGTGGGTCCACATAGAGTTCATGGTAATAAAATGGGCGGTCACCTTGATTCTTATCCGCCATTTTGCGCCATTTTTTGCCGCCGTCCGTGCTTTTGTACAGCGCATTTTCTTTGGCTTCCACCAGTGCGTACACCACGTCCGGGTTGCTTCGGGCGATTGCCAGGCCGATACGGCCGATTTCGCCTTCGGGAAGCCCGTCTTTGTCGGTGCGTTTAGCCCAATTTTCTCCGCCATCGTAGGATACATACAAGCCCGAGCCGGCGCCCCCGGATTTGAAGAACCAGGGCCAGCGGCGGTATTCCCACATCGCAGCGAAGAGTTTATTGGGATTGCGCGGATCGGCGACGAGGTCGGCACAGCCGCTCAGATCGTTGGTATAGAGCACTTTTTTCCAGGTTGCGCCGCCGTCGTTACTTTTGAATACGCCGCGATCCGCATTTGGCCCGGTAGCGGATCCGAGGGCGGCGACCCAGATGATTTTAGGGTTATCGCGGTGGAGGAGAATTCGGTGGATGGCGCGGGTATTTTCGAGGCCCATGCAGGTCCAGGTTTCACCGCCATCGAGGCTGCGAAAGATACCTTGGCCGAAATTTTGGGAGTTGCGCGGATTGCCTTCGCCGGTTCCCACCCAGATTTCATCCGGGTTGTGCGGGTTGATGGCGATGGCGCCGACGCTTTGCGTAGGTGCTTTATCGAAAATAGGCGTCCAGTTTGTGCCGCCGCTTTTGCTGCGCCAGACCCCGCCGGAGGCTGCGCCGGCGTAGATAATGCGCGCGTCTGTGGGATCTGTGGTGATTGCCGTAATTCGTCCGGACATAGCGCCGGGGCCGATCGCGCGGATATTGATGCTTTTCAGGTGTTGCGGAGCTTGCGCGGCGGCGTGGAAAGCCGACAACAAAAGCAGCGAAGCGATGGCAGATTTAAATACCTTCATACGAAAGACGGTTGTTGTTATACAGCGAAATTTAGGCGATCAATTCAGGCGGATTTCATCCTCATTAGCGTCGAAGAAGCGGTAGTCGCTCAGCGGGAAATTACCATTAGCGCGCACGCGAATCCATTTGTGGTATCGCCACCACCAGCGCATTTGCAGGCTGGGGAGTCCGCGGCGGATAAATGCCTCGAGATAGGGGTGCACTTGCAGATAGAGTTTGGATTTGGGTCTGGACTGCATGATGAACTCCAGATCGCGTTCGATATCGTCTGTAAGCAGGATGGTGGCATTTACTTTTCCGGTGCCGCTGCAGGTGGGGCAGACTTCGGCAGTATCTACGGCAACTTCTGGTCGGGCGCGTTCTCGGGTGATTTGCATCAGGCCGAACTTTGAGATCGGCAGGATGGTATGTTGCGAGCGGTCTTTGCGCATGTGATCTTCCATTGCCTTGAAAATTTGCCGTCTGTGTTCGGTATTTTTCATGTCAATGAAATCAATCACGATCAGTCCGCCGATGTCCCGGAGACGGATTTGGCGCGCGATTTCTTCTGCTGCTTCGAGATTTACGCTGAGGATGGACTGCTCGACGTCAGCGGAGGAGAGTTTGTGTCCGCTATTTACGTCAATTACGTGCATCGCCTCCGTTTTGTCAATCACGAGGTAGGCGCCGCTGTTCATGGTGGCCGTTTTGCCGAAAGACGCTTTGATTTGGCGGGTGACGCCGTGTGCGTCGAACAGCGATTTATTGCCGCTGTGCATTTGGACGATATGAACGAGTTGGGGGCTGATAGATTGCAGGTAAGATCGGACGTCGGCGTACAGTTCCTGGTCATTGACCACGATTCGGCTAAAAGAATCGCTGAGCAGGTCGCGCAGCACACTGGCGGCTTTGTCCAGTTCGCTGAGGATTTTAGCGGGCGGCGTTACGACTTTGAGTTGCCGAAATATTTCTTCCCATTTGCCGACGAGTTGGATGACTTCTTCGTGCAGGTCCTGCACTTTTTTACCTTCGGCGGCGGTTCGGATAATCAGGCTGAAATTTTTTGGCCGGATACTTTCTGCGAGCATCTGGAGGCGTTTGCGTTCCTCATTGCCGGCAATTTTTTTGGAAACGGAGACCTCATTGCTAAAGGGCGCCAGCACGACATAGCGGCCCGGCAGCGTTAGTTCGCAGGAGAGCCGGGGGCCTTTTGTGGAAATAGGCTCCTTGAGGATTTGGACCAGTACTGGGAATCGTTTATTCAGTACTTGGTCTATTTTCCCGGTTTTCACAATCTCCTCTTCGAATTTGAAATTATCCAGTTTTGCGGTTTGGATACTGCCGTTTATTACGCCGTTTGTCCACTTAATCAGCGAGCGGAGGTTGGGGCCAAGGTCTGTATAATGCAGAAATGCGTCTTTGCGGAAGTCAATATCCACAAAGGCAGCATTTAGTCCGGGCATCATCTTGCGGATTTTGCCCACCATGATATCGCCCACGGTGAAGCTGTTATTGGTCTTCTGATAGTGTAGTTCTACCAGTTTGCCGTTCTCAAGCAGGGCGATATCCACCCCGGATGTGCCGGCATTGATGATAAGTTCTTTTTCCACGACAAGTTGGTGTGGTGATTAAAAATCTCATGCATCGGCCTTGATAATCGGAACTGGTTTTGCGATGCCCTTGAGTACGCGGGGATGAGCCGACATACTGACAGGGTAAAAGCGCCGCCGCTACCGGTGGCGTCCGGGTATTTCCGTCGGAGTTCGGACAATTGACGATCAAAGATTGCAACCACGCAATTGCGGTGATTCAACAACAAAAGCAGTAGCGGGAGCCGCTACTGCGCTTTCATCGTCAGTTGTGTTCAAATTCTGGTTGGTTACCGTTAAAAACCGACGGTAGAACCGGCGCTGCTTCCGGCATCCGACCCCTGTATGGAGCGAAGCCGATGCCTATTGTTTAGGCAACAGTCGGAATACTCCGCCCCGGTATTTACCGGGGCGGAGCGCCAGACTAGCGATTCTTCTTCTTATGACGGTTTTTGCGCAGGCGTTTTTTGCGTTTGTGCGTGGCAATTTTGTGACGTTTGCGTTTTTTTCCGCAAGGCATACAAGTAGGAATTAAATAGTTAACAATTTTATATTCGTTTCATAGCATCCGGGTCACCTTATGGATTTCCGGCTGCTTTTATCGGCATTTTTCAGCAAAAGCCGCTGCTTTATCTGCTTCTCCGAGTTCCTCATACGCTTTTGCCAGCAGGCAGGGCGTATTTGGATTCGAAGGATCCAGCGACCAGGCTTTTTCCAGTCGTTCGACTGCGCGGGACCACTGCCCGGTTTTGATGGCCAAGCGCCCCAGGGCGTTGTACACCGCGGGATTTTCCGGATGGCGTTTTTCCAGGTCACGCAGCATCATCACTGCTTTCATCGGGTCTTCGGGGGCGGGATTTTCTGCGAATACCAACGCCATATTCACGCGGTGCTCCACCTGTTCGGGATTGATGGAGGCAGCCTTTTCAAAAGCCTGCACGGCGCGCTCGGCGCAGAACTGGCGCAGGATTGGATCCTGTGTTTGCCGCAGTCCGTTAAAAAAGGTAGCGCCTGCGACCGACCAGGCGGCGTCCGACGGATCTAGTTCCGCCACTTCTTCTGCCACCAGGCCGGCGGTTGGTATCTCGCCTTCCGCATACCACCAGCCGGACAGCGCCTTCAGTGCTTCCAGTTTGGCCGATTGATCCTTTGCAGTTTGCACGGCGCTTTCTTTTTGCGCCAGCGCAGCAGTTTGCTCCGGATTTAGTCGGCCGCGCGCTTTTTCCCGCACCGACGCTCCGCTTGTGGCGGTGGTTGCCGTTTCTGCCGGCATACCTGCGCGCTGGGGCACGCGCGGTTTCGTATCAAAGCCGAAATACAGTCCGGCGAAAAGTACAACGGCGCCAGTAACGACGCCTATTTGCATTTTATTCATTTGCGGTACACAATTAGCGGGCGGGGAGACTATTCTTCGCCGTCATCGGTCGGCATTTCGGTCACTTTGCTCTTCACGTGCTCCACAAAAATTTTAGCCGGTTTGAAAGCCGGGATAAAATGCTCTGGAATTTCAATCGAAGCGCCTTTTTTAATGTGCCGACCTACTTTTTTTGCGCGTTTTTTTATCACAAAACTTCCAAATCCGCGGACATACACGTTTTCTCCATTTTCCAAAGAAGATTTTATTTCCGTGAAGAGCGCCTCCAGGGAAACCAACACATCTACTTTAGCAACGCCGGTTTTTTCAGAAATTGCGTTGACTAGGTCAGCCTTTCTCATAATTTATCTCCTTGATTTTGAGCGAATTAGAATAAAAATATAGTTGTCGCAAAAATCGAGTGGCAAAGATCGAACTTTTTTTCAGACCCACAAACTTTTCCGACATAAAATAAGGCGTTTGCGCTTTGTTTTTAGGGATTTGGTCAAGTGCGTCAACAAATACGGGGTATTTGAAATGGAACGCGCGGAGTTTTTATACTTTTGCCGATTAATCATATTTCGTACAACATGCTACTTTCCATGACAGGTTACGGGCGCGCTTCGGGCGCGATCGGCGATAAGGCCCTCGCGGTTGAAGTCCGCGCTTTGAATTCTAAAATTACGGATATAAAACTCCGGCTGCCCGGTGATTTCAAAGAAAGAGAGATCGAGTTGCGAAAATTGATTGCCGATCATGCCGAGCGCGGCAAGCTTGATGTTGTTTTGGATATCCAACAGGCAGACGGCGCCACGAGCGTCAATATTAATGCATCGCTTTTCAAGGGTTACTACCGGGAGATCAGTCGTTTAATCCAGGAAACAGGCATTCCCCAAGGGGATGTGCTGCAGTCCATTTTGCGCATCCCCAACGTAATTGCGATGCCGGTGGGAGAGATCAACGAGGCGGAATGGCAGGCGATTTGCGATACGGTGACGCAGGCCCTGGATCAGTTAAAATTATTTCGCCGACACGAAGGAAAGGCTTTGGAAGCCGATTTGCGGGTGCGCGTGGCCAATATTCTGCTTGCGTTGAGCGATGCCGGCGCCTTTGAAATAGAGCGTATCAACAGAATGCGGGAGCGCTTGCGCAACAATCTGGAGGAGTTTGTGGGCAAAGAAAACGTGGATCAAAATCGCTACGAGCAGGAAATTTTGTATTACATCGAAAAAATGGACATCACAGAAGAGAAAGTACGCCTGGAGCAGCACTGCAAGCATTTCTTAGAGCAGGTTGACAACAAGCAAATTTCCGGCGGCCGGACGCTCGGCTTTCTTTCCCAGGAAATGGGCCGGGAAATAAACACGCTGGGCGCAAAAGCATACGATGCCGATATTCAGCGGCTGGTCGTCAATATGAAAGACGAACTGGAAAAGATCAAGGAGCAGCTGGCGAATGTGTTGTAGCGCGCGCATGGGTGCGCATCGCAGATTGCGCTTGCCGTAACAAGGACTCAAACAGCCCGCGCCCGTCCGTGTTCCCCAAAACTGCTTCGCTGGCGCGCTCCGGGTGCGGCATCATGCCGAACACATTGCGCCCGGCATTGCAAATTCCCGCAATATGGCGTTCCGCGCCGTTGGGGTTGCCCTCCGGGACGACCCGGCCGTCCGCCGTGCAGTACCGAAATAGCACCTGATCGTTTGCCTCCAGCGCGTCCAGTGTGGCCGGATCGGCGTAGTATCGCCCCTCTGCGTGGGCGATGGGAATTTTTAGCGGTCGCGCAAGATCTAAATCCGCCGTGATCGGCGCGTGTTGTGTGACCGGCTTGATCCACACATTTTTGCAGATAAACTGCTGGTTGGCATTCCGCAACAAAACGCCCGGCAAAAGCCGGGATTCACACAGGATTTGAAAGCCGTTGCAAACGCCGAATACATACCCACCGGCCGCCGCGAAGGCTTTTACGGCGCCCATAACCGGGGAAAACTGCGCAATGGCGCCCGCGCGAACGTAATCTCCGTACGAAAATCCGCCCGGCAGCACGATGCAGTCATTTTCACTGAAACCTTTTAATTCAGCCTCTTTGTGCCAGATTTTTACCACCTCACAACCCATGACATCGCCCAACACATGCACCATGTCGTCATCGCAATTGGATCCGGGAAAGACGATTACGCCAAATTTCATAACAGAAGTTTAAAATATGAAGGAATAATACTGCAACGCCAGCACAGCAACCAGCATCGCTAAGTGTAAAAACTCTGCCAGAAGCACATTCCGAATAACGCCCAGGGCGTGCCCGATAAGGATGCCCAGGCACAAAGTAATCAGGTTAAATGCAGGCAAATAGGATGCATTAAAAAGAAACTGGATCGCAATGCCAGACAACAAAAACCAAAACAGGATGGAGAAGTATTTCTGCGTCTGAATGAGCTTTTTGAAATAATAACCGCCCAAACTCATCAAAACGATCAGCACCAACAAAACCGTCAACCCCAACTGTATCCAGGCTTGTAGATCCGCCGGCAGGCGGATTTCATCGGAAAGCGAGAACGCCCCCAGGTTATAGCGCCAATACGCCGCCGTTTGATCGCTCCAAAACGCCCAAGTCCACAGCAGAAACCAAGGCGTTGTAACCCCGGCGGTAACCAGCAGGCGCTCGTGCATATTCAAAGAACGCAGGGAACGCATACCCAGCAAAGCCGGAATCGCAAGGAATATAATCGGCGGGTAAATCAACGCGCTCAAACCCAGTAAAAAACCGATATCGAAAACGGTGGCAATTACGACCGCTTTTTTGTACATCCCAAATAATTTTCCCAAAATTAGCGGCAACAGACTGCCGGCTAATAAAGGCGCAGAAAGGTAACCAAAGTCCGGCAAAGAGGCCGATATCAACGCGAACATCAGCGAAGGCAGCCAGTTCCTCGGGTCCACTAAGCGGTAGCGCCCCGCCAAATCATACACTAAAATACACTGACCAAGCACCAGCACAAAGGCCGTAATACCGGAAAATCCGCCCGGATTTTTTAAGATATCCGGCAAAAGCGCGTACAAATACCCTCCGGGAACCGGTTGAACAGCCGGTTGGACAGCCCATCCGGCAATTGCCGGCAGGTATAAGAGGAGGGCATACAGGAAGACCCATATCACCCCGGTTATCTGATTGCTTCTGAATAATGCTAACACAATAAGAGGTGCAATTGAAACGAACGGCGCGAAGTTCCGTATATTGACCGAAAGGGCCAACTGACCAGCGATTTTTATTCCCAAAAGCTGTGTTTAAATATTTATAAAAATTTAATTTTTTATAAATATAATAAAAATTTAATTTAATTTTGAGCCGGGTATTGGAAACCCTGATAACAAAATACTTTTCGGGCAGCGGTTTACAAAATTGCCCTATCTTTACGTTATTCTATCAGCCTCCGAGGGGTCTGGGATTCTTCAATCCAAGTCCCACACTCGGGAATTGCGTATGTTTTTCAGCCTGTATGGTATTGTACAGACTCATTTACCGAAGTTCAGCCGCCGTGCCGATGACCGATGACAGCCTGCTTTCCCTGCTGGAGCGTGCGCGAAAAAACAATGCGCAAAGGGGCATTTCGGGTATTTTGCTGCACGGGTACGGTTTTTTTATTCAGCTCTTGGAGGGCGATGCGGAGCTCGTGCGGGACCTGTACTACAACCATATTTGCCTGGACACGCGCCATAACAACCTCAAGGTACTGCATGAGGGCGAGGCCACAAACCGATTATATTCAGATTGGGCGATGGCATTCCGCCCGTTCGAACCCAACCGCTTTTTGATTCAACCCGCCTACGTAGATCCTGACCAACCCTCTGTTTACGGCAGAGATTTGTTATCGCCCCTGCGAACGCTGGAGATAATGGAAGCGCTCTCCAGGCAAATGCAAAAGAAGTAAGAGCATGTCTAAAATTATATTTCTCGCTAATATGAAAGTCTTTTTCAGCCATACTTCGTTCCTTTTTTTCGCCGTAATTAGTCCCATTACGACTGCAAAAAGCGCCTTGTCTGGCTAAAAAATCCTTTTCATATTAG
>JBEIDF010000132.1:0-10335 GCA_040383605.1 Lewinellaceae bacterium | reverse complement strand
ATGCCCTGTCACTCGGAACTAAAAGCCTACACGAAGGTGTATGAGGACTGGAAAAAACAGGCCAAGTTTAATCTGGTCGCAATCTCTACGGATTTTCCGCAGCGCTTCCAGGAAATCAGCACAATCGCCCGCCAAATCGGCATGCCGTTCGACGTGTATTGGGACGGCGATCGCCGGTTCCGCGATGTGCTGCCGGGCGGACTGAACGGACTGCCGCAGGTGTTTATTTTTGACAAAAACGGCAAATTGGTCTGGCACCACCGACGCTATCGCCCGGGGGATGAACAAGCGGTACTGGCGCAAATTTTGGCGCTGCAATAAGGATTTCAAACTACCTTCGCGGAGCAAATTATTTCGATCCGGTTATGAAAAAACTTTGTTCTCGTGTTTTGTTCCCGATTTCCTGCCTAATCGTATTCGCAACCGCCGGCTTGAACGCCCAGAAGCCGGTGAAGCCAAACGCAGCCGATATACACCAGGCAATCCGAAAATTGAATGTCCTCGGCTCGGTCCTGTACGTCGCCGCGCACCCGGACGATGAAAACCAGCGCCTGATTTCTTACTGCGCCAACGAAAAACTCTACAATGTCACCTACTTGTCGCTTACGCGGGGTGACGGCGGACAAAATCTTATCGGACCGGAACTGCGCGAACTGCTGGGGGTGCTCCGAACAGAAGAACTGCTCATGGCGCGCTCGGTGGACGGCGGCAAGCAGCGGTTCTCCCGCGCAAATGACTTTGGTTACTCTAAAACCGCCGAAGAAACACTGCGAATATGGGATAAAGCCGCTGTGCTGGCCGACGTCGTGTGGGCTATCCGCCAAACGCAGCCCGATGTGGTAATCAACCGCTTTTACCAGGGAGAAAAATACAGCACGCATGGCCACCACACCGCCTCGGCAATGCTGGGCCTGGAGGCCTTCGACCTCGCCGGCAGCACCGACGCCTTTCCGGAGCAGTTCGCCCACGTGCAGCCCTGGCAACCCGAACGCATCTTTTTTAATACGTCCTGGTGGTTTTTCGGAAGCCGGGAAGCGTTTGAAAAAGCAGATAAAACAAACCTGTTCCCGATTGACCTCGGCGTTTACCTGCCGCTCAAAGGCAAAAGCAACAACGAGGTGGCCGCCGAAGCACGCTCGATGCACCGCTGCCAGGGATTTGGCGCGATGAGCGCGCGGGGGGAAAGCGTGGACTGGTTCGAACACCTCAAGGGCAGTGTGCCGCCCTCGAAAGACCCGTTTGCCGGGATCAATACCTCCTGGTCGCGCGTGCCGGGCGGCGAACCGGTCGGCCGCCTGCTGACGGAAATTGATAAAAACTACCGCTCCGACCGACCTTCCGCTTCCGTACCGGCCCTGCTCGAAGCGCTCGAAATGATCAAAGCCCTGCCCGACAGTCACTGGAAACGCGTGAAACTGGATGAAATCAAGGAGGTGATCAAAGGCTGCCTGGGATTGTATCTCGAATGTACGGCAGGGGAAGCAACGGCCACGCCGGGCGATTCGGTGCTGCTGCGCTTCGAAGCCATCAACCGCTCGGAGGCCCGGGTTACCCTGGCCGGCATCTCCGTGTCCGCCCAAACGCTGGACACGATCCTGGCGGCGCCCCTGGCAAATAATGTGAATATGACCTTCAACCGGCGCATCGCCCTCCCCGCCAATGCCCCCGTCACCGCCCCGTACTGGCTGGGAACGGAAAGCACGCTCGGTATGTACGAGGTGGAGGATCAGCTGCTGCGCGGACTGCCGGAAACGCCGCGATTCCTGCGCGCTACCTGGTCGGTGGTAGTCAATGATATCCCGCTTGAATACGACACCGACGTCGCTTATAAAGTAGAAGAAGCCGCAATCGGGGAGATTTGGCAGCCTTTTGAGGTGCTGCCGCTGGTTTTTGTATCGTTCGAATCGTCGAGTTATTTATTTACAGAAAAGAAAAAAGAACTGCGGGTGCGCGTCAAAGCGGGCCGCAATAACGTCAGCGGCACGGTGCACGTAACCGGCCCGGCCGGCTGGCCCAGTTCGCACGCCGCCGGCGCCAATGTGTTTAATTTTAAGAAAAAAGGGGAGGAAAAAACCTTCACCTTCACGGTGGAATCGGTGGGCGGGCCGGAACAAGCGGCGCTGCAAGCCTGGGCGCAGGTTGGCGATAAAGCGTACACCAACAGCCTGGTCAATATCCAGTACGATCATATTCCGCGGCAAAGTGTGCTGTTGCCCGCTCAGGTCAAAGCGTCCAGGGTGTCGGTGCTGACGCAGGCGCGCAAAGTCGGATATTATATGGGCGCCGGCGACGAGGGCCCGGCCGCGCTGACGCAAATCGGCTGCGACGTCACCCTGCTCAAAGACGAAGACATAACGCCGCAAAACCTGCGGCAGTACGACGCGATTGTACTCGGAATCCGGGCCTATAACACCAAAGACGCGCTGAAATTTCACCAGGAAAAACTACTCGCCTACGCGGAAAACGGCGGCGTCCTCGTAGTACAATACAACAACAACTTCGACCTCGCCGTCGAACAGTTGGCGCCGTATCCCATGAAACTTTCCCGCACCCGCGTGACCGACGAGCAGGCGGAAGTCCGGTTCCGGTTGCCCGAACACCCGGTACTGAACGCGCCAAACAAAATCACCGCCGCTGATTTCGAGGGCTGGGAACAGGAACGCGGATTGTACTTCCCGGGCGAGTGGGACGAACGCTTCGCGGCGCCGCTGTCCTGCAACGATCCAGGCGAAAAACCGGCCGACGGCGCCCTGCTGATCGCACCCTACGGCAAGGGGTACTACGTCTATACGGCGCTGTCCTTCTTCCGCGAACTCCCGGCCGGCGTGCCGGGCGCGTACCGGCTTTTTGCCAATATCCTCTCGCTGGGCGCGTCTAAATCAAAGCGGAAATCATAAGCAACTGCGTGGCTGACTCGCTTTCTGTATCCAAAAGCCTAAAAATGGCGGCTTTTTTGGCTCAGACGCAATCGGCTAAAAAAAAATTCCGATGTTTGAGCGCACAAAATTGTACTATCGCGTATGAAAAATAAACTGCGTATGGGCATGGTAGGCGGCGGAATCGGCGCCTTCATCGGCGGCGTACACCGCATCGCCGCGGCTATGGACGGGGAAATCGAACTGGTTTGCGGCGCTTTTAGCGGCAATCCGGAAAAATCCCGCGCCTCGGGCGCCGAACTGGGCCTGGCGCCCGATCGCTGCTACGAACATTTCGAAGAGATGATCCGCCGTGAAAAACGGCTGCATCCCGACAAGCGGATGCAGTTTGTCTCCATCGTCACGCCCAATCACCTGCACTTCGCGCCGGCCAAACTGGCACTCCAAAACGGTTTTCCTGTCATCTGCGACAAACCGCTGTCTTTTAATATGAAAGAAGCCCTCGCACTGGAAAAACTGGTGGCGCAAAGCGGCCTGATCTTCGCCCTCACCCACAACTACACGGGCTACCCCATGGTGAAACAGGCCCGCCAAATGATCCGACACGGCGAACTCGGCCCCATCCGCAAAGTAGTGGTGGAGTACCCGCAGGGCTGGCTGAGCACGCCGCTGGAACAAAGCGGCCAGAAACAGGCCGACTGGCGCACCGACCCCGCCCGCAGCGGTATCGCCGGCGCTATGGGCGATATCGGAACCCACGCCGAAAATCTCGCGGAGTATATCACCGGACTGCAAATCACCGAACTCTGCGCCGATATCAGCACGTTTGTGCCGGGCCGGCGGCTCGACGATGACGGCAATGTGCTCCTCCGCTTCGAAAACGGCGCGAAAGGTATCCTCCACGCCAGCCAAATCGCCGCCGGAGAAGAAAACAACCTCAATATTCGCGTCTATGGCGAAAAAGGCGGACTGGAATGGCGGCAAATGGAACCCAATACGCTCCTGGTCAAATGGCTCGACCGCCCCACGCAGGTGTATCGAACCGGCGTCGGACCGCTCTATCCCGAAGCGCAGGCGCATGCGCGCATCCCCGCCGGCCACCCGGAAGGGTACCTCGAAGCCTTCGCAAATATCTACCGCAACTTCGCGCGGGCCCTGCGCGCACAAGCCGCCGGTGAAATGCCCGATCCGATGCTGGATTTCCCAAGCGTCCGCGACGGCGTGCGCGGCATGCGATTTATCGAAAAAGTGATTGAGAGCGGAAAAAGTAAGCAAAAATGGGTGAAGTTTTGAATCCGAACCCGGTTCCGTGCTTTGCCGGCAACTACTTGGCCGGTCGCACCGGCGTAGTTACAATTTCTAAATAAAGACCTACCTTTGTAGCCTTTTTTCACCAACCATACCCGTGCCGCTATGATCTTCATGGATTTTGAAAAACCCCTGGAAGTACTGTACGAACAACTGGAGAAACTCAAAGACGTGGGTACCCAGGGCGAAGTGGACGTGTCCGACATGATCAGCGAATTGGAAAAAAAGATCACAGCCAAAAGAAAGGACATCTACGCCCAACTCACCGGCTGGCAAAAAGTCCAGCTGTCGCGCCATCCGGAACGCCCCTACACCTTGTTCTATATGGAAACAATGTGCAAAAAATTTATCGAATTGCACGGCGACCGCTGCGGGGGCGATGACCACGCCATCGTGGGCGGCCTCGCTAACCTGGACGGGCAGACGGTCATGTTCATCGGCCACCAAAAAGGGGTGAACACGAAAATGCGCCAATACCGCAACTTCGGCATGGCCAACCCGGAAGGATACCGCAAAGCGCTCCGCCTTATGAAACTGGCCGAACGCTTCGGATTCCCGGTCGTCACGCTTATTGATACGCCCGGCGCTTTCCCCGGACTCGAGGCCGAACAGCGCGGACAAGCGGAGGCCATCGCCCGAAATCTCTTCGAAATGGCCCAACTGCGCGTACCCGTACTCTGCTATATCATCGGCGAAGGCGCTTCCGGCGGCGCACTGGGCATCGGACTGGGCGATAAGGTGTTTATGCTCGAATATACCTGGTACTCGGTGATCTCCCCGGAATCCTGCTCCTCTATCCTTTGGCACTCCTGGGATTTCAAAGAACGGGCGGCCGAAGCGCTGAAACTGGACGCCGACCACATGCTGGATTTCGGCCTCATAGACGGCATCGTCCGCGAACCACTCGGCGGCGCGCACAACGCGCCCGAAGAAATGGCGAAAACACTCAAAAAACACATCAAAGGCGAACTGGAAAAAATCGCCAAACAAGACCCCGATGAACGCATCGCTACCCGAATTGATAAGTACGGTACGATGGGAAAATACGAACGGATAGAACCCGAAAAATCGGGAAAAAAGAAAAAGTAGGCGCGTACAATTCATCAATATCCCGAAATATGGAGCTGCTTCAGCGTCTCAAAGGTACCGGTGTCGCCCTGGCTACACCCTTTTCCGGTAACGCCCCGGATTGGGCCGCACTCGAACGCCTCGTCGAACATGTGATCGCCGGCGGCGTGGAATTTCTCGTGCCGCTCGGCACCACCGGCGAATCAGTCGCTACCAGTGATTCCGAAAATCGCCAAATACTCGATTTTGTGATCCGGATCAATCGGGGCCGACTGCCCATCGTCGCCGGACTTTTCGGCGGTAATAACACGGCAGCACTGACCGAAAAAATCCGCCGATTCAATTTCGACGGCGTTGATGCACTGCTCTCCAGCAATCCCGCCTATAACCGCCCCAGCCAGGAAGGTATTTACCAACACTATATGGCCCTGGCAGAAGCCTCGCCCAAACCCATCATCCTCTACAACGTGCCCAGCCGCTCCGCGTCGAATATGACGGCGGAAACCACACTGCGCCTGGCCCATGCCCATGAAAAATTCATCGGCATCAAAGAAGCCGGCAACGATCTCTTCCAAATTATGCAAATCCTGCGCCACAAACCGGCGCATTTCCTGATACTCAGCGGCGACGACGCCATGACGCTGCCAATCATCGCCGCCGGCGGCGAAGGGGTCATCTCCGTGGCTGCCAACACCGCCCCGCGCCCCTTCTCCGATATGGTGCGCGCCGCCCTCCGCCACGAACTCACCGCCGCACAACAACGCAACCTCGACCTGCTCGAACTCTACCGGCTCCTCTTCCTCGAAGGAAACCCCGCAAGCGTCAAAGCCGCCCTCGAAATACAAGGCATCTGCTCCCGGGACGTCCGCCTCCCGCTCACCCCCATGAGCGCCGAAGGAAAAGCGCTGCTCGAAACGGAAATCCGCCGGATCGAAGCGATTTATGGGCGTTGAAACCGCAAAATCGGCATAAACCGGACAGGTACAGTTAAAATAAATATGTTGAAATCCGCAGCCCACGCTTGACGGATTATATTTTTTTTAAAAAAATTTGTGAAAAATAATAATCAATAAAAACATTTTGTTTATTTTTGTCCCGGATTCCAAACCAATAAATTTCAACAATCATGTCAAACGAAAAAGAAGCAAAACTCAAAACCCTGCAAGCAACGATAGACCGTCTGGATAAAACGTACGGAAAAGGCACCATTATGCGCCTGGGCGACCGGCAGGCCATCGAAGTGGAGGTCATCCCCTCCGGCTCGCTGGGACTGGACATCGCGCTCGGATGCAGCGGGTATCCGAAAGGCCGGATTATTGAAATATACGGCCCGGAATCGTCGGGTAAAACGACGCTCGCAATCCACGCAATCGCTGAATGCCAGAAAAAAGGCGGTATCGCCGCAATTATTGACGCAGAACACGCCTTCGACCGCTTCTACGCCGAAGGCCTGGGCGTGGACGTCAACAACCTGCTGATCAGCCAACCAGATAACGGCGAACAAGCGCTGGAAATCACCGAAAATCTGATCCGATCCGGCGCCGTGGATATCGTCGTGGTGGACTCGGTGGCCGCCCTGGTGCCGCGATCCGAAATCGAAGGCGAAATGGGCGACTCCAAAGTGGGCCTGCAGGCGCGCCTGATGAGCCAAGCCATGCGCAAATTGGTGTCCGCCATCGGCAGAACGGGCTGTTGCTGCATCTTTATCAACCAATTGCGCGAAAAAATCGGCGTCATGTTCGGTAACCCGGAAACAACAACCGGCGGTAATGCCCTCAAGTTCTACGCCTCTGTCCGCCTGGATATCCGTAAAAGCGGCGCCGCATTGAAAGACAAAGAAGGCAACGTGGTCGGTAACCAGGTGAAGGTCAAAGTGGTGAAAAATAAACTCGCGCCGCCCTTCCGCGTCGCAACCTTCGATATCATCTACGGCGAAGGGGTGTCTAAAGCCGGTGAAATCGTGGACCTAGGCACGGACCTGGAGGTGATCCAGAAAAGCGGCGCCTGGTATAGCTACAACGGCGCAAAAATCGCCCAGGGACGCGACGCCGCCAAGCAATTCCTGCTCGATAACCCGGAAATGGCGCTGGAAATCGAACTAAAAGTGAAGGAGAAAATCCTGGCCGGCCCAACCCGCCAACAGGTCGGCGGCGGCAAAGCCACCGCCGCGATCGCCGAGGATAGCGAGGAAACCTTCGGCGAGGAATAGTCCGCAGGGCTTCGCAAGTCTATTGGAAATTGCCCGGTCGGTCGCGTCTGCGCCTAAAAAAGATTCTTTTTGGCTCAGACGCGACAAACCGCGTATTATTTTAACGAAAGCGGACGGCTGAAGATCGAAAAAAACCGCTCCGGCTGAGAGAAAATGCGCGTATTTTTGCCGCAGCAGGGAAAATCTTACCCGCTGCCAAAAAATATGCTTGTCCATGGAACGTATCAGTGTATTCGACATTTTTAAAATCGGTATCGGCCCCTCCAGCTCGCATACTATGGGACCCTGGCGGGCCGCACAACGGTTTTTGAACGACCTGCAAAAAGAGGGGGAATTCGACGCCGTAGAGGCTGTACAAGTCGAATTGTACGGCTCGCTGGCCAAAACCGGTAAGGGCCATGGCACCGACCTGGCCGTGCTCCTCGGCCTGGACGGCCACGACCCGGTGACAATCCCAGTAAATAACGTACACCCGACAGTCGAATATATCCGCCAAACGCAATCTATCAACCTGGCAGGAAAAAAACGCATCGCCTTCCACCCGGAACGCGATCTGCTGTTCTACTACGACCAAACGCTGCCCTATCACGCCAACGGACTAACCTTCCGCGCTTTCCTCCGAAATGGCGCAGGCGTAAGCCAAACCTATTACTCCGTCGGCGGCGGCTTCGTGGTCAAAGAAGGCGAAGAAAATACGGGCGCACATATCGAACTGCCTTTCCCGATTGACCGCGGGGAGGAACTGAGCCGGTACTGCCATGAACAGGGGCTCTCTATCTCGGAAGTGGTGTTCAAAAACGAACTGACCTGGCGCTCGCCCGATCAGATTCACCGCGACTTGCTGCAGATCTGGCAGGTCATGAAGGATTGTATCTTTAAAGGCTGCCATACCGACGGGATCCTGCCGGGCGGCCTCGATGTGGTGCGCCGCGCCGCCAATATCAACCGCAAACTCCGCCCGGCAGACAGCCATTACCAGAATGCCGACGAATGGCAGCAGCAGATTCGGCAGGGCAGCCATGATTTCCGCCATATCCTCAAGTGGGTGAGCTGCTTCGCACTCGCCGTCAATGAAGAAAACGCCTCGTTTAGCAGGGTGGTCACCGCGCCGACAAACGGCGCCGCCGGCGTCATACCAGCCGTCCTGATGCACTTCACCACCTTCTGCAAGGAATACAAAAACGAAAGCGATATCGTGAAATTCCTGCTGACAGCCGGCGAACTCGGCAGCCTGTTCAAAAAGGGCGCTACGATCTCCGCCGCTATGGGCGGCTGCCAAGCCGAAATCGGCGTGTCCTCGGCCATGGCCGCCGGCGCGTTTACCGAATGCCTCGGCGGAACCGCCGAACAAGCCCTGATGGCCGCAGAAATCGCCATGGAACACCACCTGGGTATGACCTGCGACCCGATCGGCGGACTGGTGCAAATTCCCTGTATCGAACGCAATACCATGGGCGCAATTAAGGCAATCACGGCAGCGCATATCGCCCTCGAAAGCGATCCCGCTAACGCGAAGGTCAGCCTCGATACGGTCATCCGAACCATGAAGGAAACAGCAGACGATATGCACCATAAATATAAGGAAACGGCAGACGGCGGCCTGGCGCTGCAATTCTCCGTTGGCCTGGTGGAATGCTGATCGCCGCATCCTGGTTTAATACCTGTCCGGGACATGCTTCTACAAATAGATTACACCGTTTTTCAGCCGCTGCTGCGCATCCAATCCGCAGCGCGCGGCCTTGCAGTGTTCGACCCAATTCGCAAAAAAAACGTGGTCATGACCCCGGAAGAACACCTGCGACAACTGATACTGCAGTACCTGATCCAGGAAATGCACTATCCGCCCGCCCGCATCCGGGTGGAAATTGGCATCGAATTGCACGGTATGAAAAAACGCTGCGATATCCTGGTGTTCGACCGGGCAATGCAACCCTGGCTCCTCCTGGAATGCAAATCGCCTAAAGTGGCGCTCTCCCAAAAGACATTCGAACAGGCCGCCGCCTACAACCTGCGCCTGCAAGTGCCTTTCCTGGCTATCACCAACGGGCCGGCAACTTTTTGCTGCCAAATGGACTACACCGCGCGGCATTACACGTTTTTGCCCGGATTTCCACAGATCGCCTAGCGCCGCGTCCCGGACACCCAGGGCTTGTGGCCGAACTTCTTAATTTCGGATATACCCGGCCAAATCAGGATATTTCTTCACAAAACGGACGGCCTCCGCTTTGCCAATCGGAATTCCGTCGAGGATGGGCGCCACTTTTGCATCCGTGAAACCGGCCCGCCGAAGTTCGTCGGCGAGGCGCGCAGCCTCTGCGTAGGTTTTTTTCCAGCCGGCGAGATAGGCGTATGCGCCCGCGCCGGGCACGGATTCGATTTGGACGATATCCAGCAAATCCAGTGCGGAACTTTCCAGAATTTGGCGGGTTTCAGCAAAACGGACGCCATAGGCAAGACCGCGCATCCAAGCGTCGAATTCCCGTTCCCGCCCGCTCGTCACAGCCTCGGGCGTCGGACGCCTTTCCAGCAAAACGCTTCCAGGCAGGGTTTCGCCGGGCGCCACAATGCGCAACTCGACGCGCCGGTTGAAAACAGCGCCGGCAGGGTAGGGCTCCGCACCCACAACGGTGCGAGAGGCCGGAAAATAGGGCCCGGCACTGCGCAAAAAAATGCGGGCGGCGGGTACGCCGGCCTTGACGAGGGCATCGGCCAGGATTTCAGATTTTTTGATGCCGTAATACAGATCGAATGCGAGGGGAACAGCGCCGTCGGTATGCACGCTGAGGAGCAATTTGGCGCTCGGAAAGGCCGCCAGCGCCTGCTGCGCCTGCTCGAGTACTGCGCGGTTTTCCGCACGCAACAGGTCTTTATCAT
>JBEIDF010000131.1:0-10419 GCA_040383605.1 Lewinellaceae bacterium | reverse complement strand
GCGTTTTACTTCTAAAAAACCGCGTTCTATTCCGGGAAAAGCACTTAATTGACGGTCGAATGCCGCACTTTTTTCGCGCGCCATCTGAAGGCTAATTTCCAGCGCTGCCAGGTTCTGTTCCATGGTTTGCAACAGCGTTTGCCGAAGGGTTAGAATTTGCTGGTTCAGATTTTGTGCCGCAGGGTTTTCCGGTGTCGCGTACGCCAAAACACAGTTTTTTTCGAACACAAGGCTGTTGTAACGTTCGGTGAGCAGTCGGATTTGTTCGTCGGCAGGCAGCAAATTTACCGGCGCGGGCTCATCGTACGCAAGGTGATCGGCAATAAAGGTTTTAAGCGCCTTGAGCAGATTTATTTCCAGCGCAACCTTCGCAAGCTGGTCGTTTGCCTCGTGCATCTGATCGGAGAGCAAATCTACCGAGGCGGAAATATCCGTGGGTATGTCGTTTTTGCGCTTATAGTTTTCCAATCCCGACTCCACCTCCGCGAGTTCAGCTGCGAGATACTGCAATCGATCGTCAATAAACCGAATTGTATTTTTCCCAACCCGGTTTTTGGCGTCCAGCGTGGTTTCATTGTACACTTCCGCCAGGGTATTGAGAATATCGGCGCTTTTTGCGGGCAGGGGGCCTTTAAAGCTCATTTCCAGTACGCTCGAGTAGTTATTTATCAGATTTACCTGCAGGTTGCCTGCGTAAGCGCCCGCTAAGGCGGCCGGCCGGCGGAAAATAATTTTATACTCGTTTTCTGTGGCGGGCATTCCCCGGCGCGTGAATACAAATTTACCCTGCGGCAATTCGAGCAGTTCGCCGAATCGGCGTCGGCTCGTGTTTCCGGCCAGGGTCAAATCGTAAAACAGCGAGTCCACGATTTTGAATCCAAACGGCAGGTCGTAACCCGATTCGAGCACTTCGTGGACGGCGGCGAGCACAGCGCCGTGCGGGTAGCATTCGGATGTACGCACGCGCCCCACGGTGTAGTATTCTACATCGAGTCCAAGCCGCTCAATAACTAGCTGCATTATGGGCTTAGATCGGATAATTTGAATTTCATTTAATACGCGCGGGCCGCCCTGCAGCAGGCCAAGGTCTCTGAATATCGCTTCTTCGCTGACAAACGCACTCTTACTCTGTTCGTCTTCAATGAGCAGGGTGCTTCGAACCTGGTAGATTGGGGTGGCGTACCGTATTTTGAGCCATGCCAGGGTGAGCGCACTACTTAGAAAAAAGAGGTACAGGTACCAGTATCGAATAATATACCGATAGACAAATGTTTTTAAATCAATATTTTGCGCTTGCATTATTTCAACAAAGTGGCCATCAGGGATGCGAAAGATAGTATCGGTAAAGCCCATTGCAGGATTTTGTCGCCTGGGTTTGCCGTGATACCGGTTTTACCTTTTATCGGTTCTACGATCACCACGTCGCCGGGGTGCAGGTAAAAATAGGGCGAATCGAACACGGCACGATCGTGCAGATTGAGTCGCGCAAATGTGCGTTTCCCGGCGCGGTGCCGGATGACCAAGATTCCCCGCCGGTCGCCATAAGGCCCAATGTCCCCGGCTGTCCCAAGGGCCTCCAGTAGGTTGATCTGATCGCCGGGGTGGGTGAAAGCGCCGGGGCGGGCCACCTCCCCCAGTACCGTGAAGCGAATACCATACAAACGGAGTTGCACGACCGGTTGCCGGATATATCTGCCCAGGTGCGCCATCAGGGTGTCCTCCGCTTCCGCCTCCGGAAGTCCGGCGAGTAAAACCGCCCCCAGCAGCGGCAGACGCAGTTGCCCCTGCTTGTCCAAGCGGTATATTTCTGGACGGTCTCCCGGCGGGGCAGGCGCGAGTTTGGTCGGCGGTTCGGAGGCAGCGATCCGGATTTCAACCCAATCGCCGGGCTGCAGACGCACCGCAGGGGCCGGTTGATCCGGGCTCAGGCTTTCAAAGGCGGGACCTTCGTTGAAACTAACCAATTGTCGGTGCTGCGCACAGGCCCCCAAAACCAGGGTAATCGACAGACAGATAAATGCTAAAAAACGGTTCATGTCCTCGTTATGGAAAAGCGCCGTTCGCCTGATACGGCAGGGTGACGGCTAAGAGCGTGTCTAAAATTATATTCTCTGCTAATATAAAAAAGACTTTCATATTAGCGAGAAATATAATTTTAGACATGCGCTAAGGTTCTGTTTTTAAATTCGTACTTTTCCAATAACCGGTGACAGGGTCGGGATCGGCGGAACGCTTCCAGGGCCGACAAAGATTGCAGGTTGTGCGCATCGGTGCCGAGAAAGTCAATTAACCCGGCCTCGAGCAATTGGAAGGCGCACTGGCGGGATTCCCGGCCGTAAGCGCCGTGAAAAGACAAGAGATTCACCTGAAAAAAGCAGCCTCGGTGGTGTAGTTCCTCCAACAGGCAGAAGTGTTTTCCCTGAAAATAGGGATACCGTTCCGGGTGCGCCAAAATCGGCCGGTATTCCTTGACGATCATTTCGAACAATGTACGGGTCAGGCCGGGCCAGGCGAAAAAGCAGGACATTTCGAAGAGCGCATAATTTCCGGGCAGCGTGAGCAGCGCCTGGTTGTGCAGGAGCGCTTCAAAGTGCTCGTCCAGGTAATATTCTGCCGCAAGGCCAACCTGGAGCTGGATATCCCGGATCTGAAGGTGCTCCAATACACGCGCGGCGGCCGGCAGGAGATTGTCCCGGGAGTTCGGGTATAAATCCGGGGAAATATGCGGCGTGCCGAACACATGGGTAAAGCCCATATTTTGCAGCGCTTTCAACAAAACAAGGCTTTCCTCCAGCGTTTGCGCGCCATCGTCCACGCCGGGTACGATGTGCGCGTGCATATCCGCGCGGAGGATGCCAAAATCGGCCGGCGCTCTTTTATTAAACGCGCCAAACATACATCACAAGCGCCAGTAAATGATATCCGGATCATTTTTCAAGTTTGTGATCCCTTTTATGTCGAATAGAATAGGTTTTTCCTTCATTATTTGAAGAAAAAAGGCCTTGTCTTTACTTTGGTAGGCACGGTGTGCAACGGCCAGCACTACCGCATCGTAACCGCCAGACAAGTTGTCAACGAGCGTGATGTGGTGATCGTGTGCCAGTTCATTCGGATTAGCCAGCGGGTCGTGTACGTGCACTTGCACGGAGTAGTCGCCGAGTTCGCGCACCAGATCTACGACTTTTGAGTTTCGGATATCCGAGACATTTTCTTTGAAGGTGATTCCCATGATGAGCACGCGACATTGGGCGGGGTTTTTTCCGGTTGCGATGAGCGTTTGGACGAGTTTTTTAGCGATAAACGCCGGCATGCCGTCGTTTATGCGCCGACCGCTCAGGATGACCTGTGGATCGTAGCCGGTTTTTTTGGCTTTGTACAGCAAGTAATAGGGATCTACCGCAATGCAGTGTCCGCCTACCAGGCCGGGATAAAATTTCAGGAAATTCCATTTGGTTCCGGCTGCTTGGATGACCTCCTGGGTATCAATCCCCATGCGATCGAAAATAATCGCCAGCTCGTTCATCAGGGAAATATTCAAGTCGCGCTGGGTGTTTTCGATCACTTTTGCCGCTTCTGCGACCTGGATAGTCGGCGCCTTGTATATTCCGGCCTGAATAAATGCGCCGTACACCTGCGCCAGCAAATCGAGCGTTTGCGCGTCGGAGGCCGCCACAATTTTGACAACATGCCGTACAGCGTGTGCTTGATCTCCGGGCGAGATGCGTTCCGGGGAGTATCCCACGGAAAAATCGGTTCCAAATTTCAGGCCGCTGCCGGCCTCCAGTACTGGCACGCAGTCTTCCTCCGTGCAACCGGGATAAACCGTGCTTTCATACACTACGCAATCGCCCGGTTTCAGGGCTTTTCCGACAAATTCGGAAGCGCGCAGGAGCGGGTTTAAATCTGGGTTCTTTTGCCGATCCACATCGGTCGGAACGGCGATGATAAACAAGGAAGCGGACCGGATATCCGCGGACTGATCGGTAAACTGAATATCGCATCCTTCGAACGCCGAAGGTGGCAACTCCCGCGAGGGGTCTTTCTGTTGTTTCATTAAAGCCACCCGCTCGCTTTTGATGTCGAAGCCGATTACCCTAAAATGCCTTGCAAGTTCCAGGGCGAGGGGCAGGCCTACGTACCCGAGCCCGATCACGGCGATGCTTTTTTCTTTTGTGCAAAACTCGGCAAACATGTGCGATGGTGGTGATTTTTTAAAAACGAAGGTACAATTTCGGCCGCTTTAACCGATCGTAAATAAGAAACGAGTCGGAGATTTAAAACGCGGCGAGAAAATACCCTAAAAACTAAAAGCTTCGCTACTGATAAGTCGCAAAGGCGGCTCACAGGCAACACAGCACGCGCGCCTGCGTTTCGAATTTTCTACCGTGTAAAAACATTCCTTGTTTTTTTGTTTTAGCAGAAAACCGTCCGCATCCGCGCTCGCTACAAAGGTAAAATCGCCCGGCCTGAATTTTCAGCGTCGGGATGATTAGACCGTCATTTTGCAGGAAAAGTGCGCTCTTTTTGCCGATTTTTAACACCCAGGCTGCCTTTCTGCTTGTTTGAGTTCAGCTAAACAGCGGGCAAACGCCTGGTGCAATCAGTCTAATACCGGCGCTAGCAAACGTTCGGCATCCGCGAGATCGAGCATTTTCCGACGGGCATAATCGGCAAGCTGGTCTTGGCCTATGCGGGTGACGCCGAAGTATTTGGCGTCGGGGTGTGCAAAATACCAGCCGCTGACGGAGGCCGCGGGGTACATTGCGTAATTTTCGGTGAGGGTGATACCAAGTTGATCGGGCGAAAGCAGTTCCCAAAGCGTCATTTTTTCGCTGTGTTCCGGGCAGGCCGGATATCCCGGCGCCGGGCGGATGCCCTGGTATTTTTCCTGAATCAGATCCTCCGGCGTGCAGGATTCCTTTTGGGCGTAGCCCCACCATTCGCGGCGCGTCCTTTCATGCATGCGTTCTGCCAGCGCCTCCGCAAGGCGGTCGGCCAGCGCTTTGAGCAGGATGGCGTGGTAATCGTCGTGGGCGGCTTCAAAAGCGCGCACCCGTTCTTCAATGCCGATGCCGGCTGTTACGGCGAAGGCGCCGAGGTAATCCCGCCCTTGGCCTTCCGGGGCCAGAAAATCTGCCAGGCACAGATTGGGCTGTCCGGCCGCTTTTTTTACCTGCTGCCGAAGGTGGTGGAGGCGCGCGATCGGGTGGGCGCGGGTTGAATCGGCATAAACAAGGACGTCGTCGTCCTCGGTGCTGTTGGCGGGGAATATACCGACGACGGCCCGGGCGGTCAGCCATTTTTCCTGCACGATTTTGCGGAGCATGATCTGGGCGTCCTGATAGAGCTGGGTAGCTTCTTCGCCTACGATGGCATCGGTGAGTATATCGGGAAATTTACCGGCGAGTTGCCAGCTTTGGAAAAAGGGCGTCCAGTCAATATAGGCCGTCAGCTCGTCGAGCGGGTACTCCATAAAGATTTGCAGGCCTTCGGTTGCGGGCGCCGGCGGCTGATATGCCGACCAGTTGATCCGGAATTTATTTGCGCGGGCTTGCGCCAGGCTCAAAAATTCTTTAGCGGATTGTTTTCCGGCGCGTATGGCGCGGATTTGTGCGTAGTCGGATTGGACGTTTTCGATGAATTTCGTTTTTTCGGTCTCGTTTTCGGTGAGCAGCGCACCGACTACCGCTACGCTCCGGCTGGCGTCCAGCACGTGCACGACCGGCGCATTATGGTATTCCGGTTCAATTTTTACGGCGGTATGGGTACGGGAAGTGGTAGCGCCGCCGATAAGCAGCGGCAATTTGAAATTTTGCCGCTGCATTTCGCGGGCCACGTGCGTCATTTCATCCAGGGAGGGGGTGATGAGACCGGAGAGGCCGATGATATCTACCTGGTGTTCGCGGGCGGCTTGGAGAATTTTATCTGCCGGAACCATCACACCCAAATCCACGATCCGGTAATTATTGCAGCCGAGCACCACGCCGACAATGTTCTTGCCGATATCGTGCACGTCGCCTTTTACGGTGGCAAGCAGGATAGCGCCTTTGGGTTTTTGTTTAGCGCCGGCTTTTGCCGCTTCGATAAAAGGCGTCAGGTACGCTACCGCTTTTTTCATTACGCGGGCGCTTTTCACAACCTGGGGGAGGAACATTTTGCCGGCGCCGAAGAGATCACCCACGTGGTTCATACCGTCCATGAGCGGGCCTTCAATCACTTGGAGCGGTTCGGCATAGCCCTGACGGGCCTCTTCCACATCGGTTTCTACGAATTTATCTATACCTTTGACCAGCGCGTGCCGGAGGCGTTCTTCTACGCTGGCATCCCGCCAGCTCAGGTCTTCGGTTTGGATGCGGCCGCTTTTATCTTTCAATTGCTCGGCAAATTGCACCAGCGCTTCCGTGGCGCCGGGATGCCGGTCGAACAGTACGTCTTCAATTTTTTGCAACAGCGCCGGTTCGATGGCTTCATACACCTCAATCATCCCGGCGTTCACGATTCCCATGTCCATGCCGGCTTGGATGGCGTGGTAGAGGAACGCGGCGTGCATGGCCTCGCGCACCTTGTTATTTCCACGGAAAGAAAACGACAGGTTGCTGACACCACCGCTGACGAGGGCGCCGGGGCAGGTTACCTTAATCCGGCGCGTTGCTTCGATATAATTAATGGCAAATCGGTTGTGCTCCTCGATACCGGTAGCGACAGCAAATATGTTGGGGTCAAAAATGATGTCCTGCGGATCGAAGCCAATTTTTTCGGTGAGCAGGCGGTAGGCTCTTTGGCAGATACCGACTTTTCGTTCGATGGTTTCGGCCTGCCCTGCTTCATCGAAGGCCATGACGACTACGGCTGCGCCGTATCGGCGGCACAGCGCGGCTTGCTGGAGGAAAGCCGTTTCGCCCTCTTTGAGCGAAATGGAGTTCACGATGCTTTTTCCCTGCAGGCATTTCAGGCCTGCCTCCAGTACGGAAAACTTGGAGGAGTCCACCATCACGGGGAGTTTGGCGATATCCGGCTCTGCAGCCAGCAGCAGGAGGAAGCGCTGCATGGCTGCCTCGGAATCGAGCAGGCCCTCATCCATATTTATGTCAATCACTTGTGCGCCGCCCTCCACTTGTTGGCGCGCCACGCTGAGCGCCTCCGGGTAATCGTCGGCCCTGATAAGCTCGGCGAATTTTTTTGATCCCGTTACATTGGTTCGCTCTCCGATATTGACGAAGTTGGTATCCGGCCGGATGATCAAGGGTTCCATCCCGCTGTACATCGGATACTGCAGCGCCTGTTTTGTTTGCCGGGGCGAGATCCCGCTGATATGCGCGGCGATATGGCGGATATGTTCCGGGGTCGTTCCGCAACACCCGCCGACGATATTGACGAATCCGCCGCGGGCGAAGCCTTCGATCAGGCCGCACATTTCATGCGGCGTCTGGTCGTATTGTCCAAATTCATTGGGCAGGCCGGCATTGGGGTACGCGCTGATCAGGCATTCCGGCGCGATCGCGGCGAGCGCCTCGAGGTGCGGACGCATTTCTTCGGCGCCGAGCGCGCAGTTCAGCCCGATCGAGAAGGGGCGTGCATGGCGGACGGAGATATAAAACGCCTCGACGGTTTGACCGCTCAAGGTGCGGCCGGAGGCGTCGGTTATCGTGCCGGAGATCATCACCGGCAGGCGGTAGTTGCGCGCTTGGAAGGCCTCTTCGATAGCAAAAATGGCCGCCTTCGCATTCAGCGTATCAAAAATGGTTTCAACCAGGAGTAATTGCGCGCCGCCATCTAGCAGTCCCCGTATTTGTTCAGCATACGAGTCCTTTACTTCATCAAAGTGGACGGCCCGATAGCCGGGGTTATTGACGTCGGGCGAGAGCGACAAAGTTTTGTTCAGCGGCCCGATAGCGCCGGCGACAAAGCGGGGCTTACCTGGGTTTTGCCGGGTGTAGTCGTCTGCCGCCGCCCGGGCTAATTTTGCCGCTGCGACATTCAGTTCATACACCCAGTCGCCCGTATCGTAATCCGCCTGAGAGATTGAGGTGGAATTGAAGGTATTGGTCTCAATGATATCCGCGCCGGCTTCGAGATAGGCCCGGTGAATTTCTTCGATGATATCCGGGCGGGTGAGGCAGAGCAGGTCGTTGTTACCCTGCAAATCGAGATGGAAATCGCGAAAAAGCGTCCCGCGAAAATCCTCCTCGCGCAGTCCATAGCGTTGGATCATAGTGCCCATAGCGCCATCAATAAGCAAAATACGTTCGGCGGCGGCTCGGCGCAGGTTTTTGAGGATAGAATCGGGCGTGCTTGGCATGTATGTTTTAATTGGGCGTAAAGTTAAAAGTATTCGCGGGCAAATTGCCCGAAAATATCCAATTTTACGCCCAATTCCGTTCCGGATGTGGTATCGTATTCTATTTTTGCTAATTATTTGCGCTTATGCGCTGTACTACGCGCCTTATGGCGTCAATGAGACCGATGGCGGTTTTTTGACAGCCTTGGCGTGGCAGTTGGAGAACGGAAAAGTATTATACCGGGACGTCGTGTATGTTCGGCCGCCGCTGCCAGTCTGGATGCGGTACCTGGAGATGCAGTTGGTGCCGGACGATTGGGCGGTGTTGGCGGAGCGTTGTTTTTTTTATTTCAAAGTGGGTTTGTATTCCTGGTTGGGCGCATCGGTGTTGACGGTGGGGCGGGAACGGGGAATTCTGGCGATTGCCGGGTTTATAGTATCTGTCCATTGTTATCCGGCGGCGGCTTGGCATACGGTGGACGGCATTTTGTGGGCGGCGCTTGCGGTTTGGTGTTGGTTTCGGCAACGGCGGGGTATGGATGCCCTGGCCGGTGCGGCCTTGGCTGCGGCGCTGTTGTGTAAGCAGTCGTTTTATCCATTGTTGGCGCTGGCGCCGCTGTTGTTATACGGCGAATCGCGCCGGCGTGCCGGGTATGCCGCCTTGGGTTTTGCGTTTGCGCTGTTAACTGCTGCCGGCGTACTGATGGCTGGTGGCGCCTGGTCGGATTTTTGGCAACAGACGGCCGGTGCTGCCTCTGGCGGTCAGTTGATACGGCACGGGTTGACGGATTATTTCAGGTTAAATCCGGTGACGGTTGTGCCTGCCGCGCTGCTTCTGCTTCCTGTCGCGAGCAAATTTTATGCGCGTGCCAAGGCAGTCAGGTCGAGTATTGCGTTCTGGTGCTGGATATTGGCGCTGAGTTGGTTGGCAGGCACATACGGGTGGGCGATCTATGTGCGACAGGAGTTTACGCTGCCATTTGCACAGCTGCGGTTTTTATGTTGGCTGGCTGCCGCTTACTTGTTGGCGGAGTGGGGGAGAGGTCGGCTGTCCTGGCAGGCGCTTCGGTTTCCGGCGGCCTTGTTGTTTATTGCGTGGTCTGCGGCGATTAGTTGGGGTTACAATTTGCCTGTTTTGTTTGCGGTTCCGCTAGTTTGGGCGGTGGCGCAGATTTCCGAGCGTTTATGGGCGGATGTTTTTCCGGGAGCAACAGGCACGCGCCTGCTTCCCTGGGTTAATATAGGCATTTTGATTGGCTTGCTGGGACTGTTCCGGTTTTCTTATGAATTCGTGTATCGCGATGGTCGGCGCAACGAGATGACTGCCCCGCTGGGCGCCTTGTTTCCTCGACTTTGTGGGATTTATACAAGTCCGGCGCATTGGAATTTGTATGCGGATTTGAAGCAATTGGGTGCGAAATATCCGGTTTTTAAAACTCTCCCGTCTTTTCCCCAGGCAAATTTTCTTTGCAAAACTCCGCCGCCTTTGCCCCTTGACTGGGTGGTGGAACGAGAAATGGCGCGCGCGCGTGATAAAGTGGAGGCAGTCGCAAAGCAAATCCGGCCAGTGTGGTTTGTCGAAAAAAGCTATGCAAACCGGTTATCAACGGACGCGCAAATGAAATTTACACAGGAAATTGTTCGGAAAGGCCGCATTCTCGAAGAAACGCCGCATTTTTGGGTGATTTATTTGGGCGATTAAAAAGTATGAGCAAAACGCTGGCTTTGTTTGATTTTGACGGTACGATTACGCGGTACGATTCGCTAATTGTATTCCTCCGCCAGATGGTAGGGGTATCCGGGGCAATAAAAGGCGCGCCGGAAACACTCTTGCGCTGCATGGCACTTTTGCTCCAGGGCCGCCTGTCGCATGACGCTGCGAAGGAGGCGCTGCTGAAAACCCATCTGCGGCGAAAAAGTCGCCAGGAATGGGAACAGGAAGTCGCGATTTTTTGCAGTAAACTCGGCCCGGAATACTATAATCCGGAGATTCTGCGCAAATTGCGCGAACTCCAACTGTCCGGCGCCGTTGTCTCGATCGTATCGGCTTCCATTGATATTTGGCTCCAGCCGTTTGCCGATAAATTAAACGTGCAACTTATCTGCACGCAATCTGCCTGGCACGCGGATCGTTGGATAGG
>JBEIDF010000130.1:0-10452 GCA_040383605.1 Lewinellaceae bacterium | reverse complement strand
TCCAACTTCGTCGGGATACCCGCGAGGTTGTACGTGATGCGCATTTGCGGGCGCGGGTTTTCACCCGGGAACGCAACGCCGCCGAAGAGGCCGTTCACCCAGTTACCCGGCTGTTGGTTGATGCGCAGGTTGGCGTCTTCCGTCGGTGCATTGCCGATAGTAGCCACCATACGAACGCCCGTACCGCCACCGTTGTTGGCAACTACGTACATACCGGCAGTCGTACCGGCAGGGATCGTAAAGTTAACCGGAACGTTGAACAGAAGTACCGTCGGGAAGCCGGCGTTAATATTCGCCGTGATTTCACCAACTTTCGTCCAAGCTGCAGCATTGCCCGTGAAGCCCACGTGCGTGCCTTGTTTCATGTACACGCTGATCAGGTAGTTGCCTGCGGCGTTACCTGCCAGAGAAGCTTGTACGTTGACGTTCGTCAGTTTGAGGTTCGATGCCGGATTTTTGTTGTCAATATTGACCGCATAGCCCGTCCAGTAGTTGGTAAAGCCTACATTCTGCTGGAGCAGCGTCGAGGGGCCGTCGGCAGATTGGCAGTTGTCGCCAAACACCGGATCAGCCCAGGATACGTACTGGCAGCAGTCGCCAGGACCGAGATTTACGATGATATTCGACGGGCAAGTGATCGTCGGAGGCGTTACGTCCTGTGCCGTGATCGTGTAGGAAACCGTCGAAAGCAGCGTGCCGCCTGCGTTGATCAACTGCCAGGTGATGACATATACGCCCACCGGAACCTGAATGGTCGGTGCGACGTACGGCTGGTTCACGTTTACAAACGCGCCGCCATTGATGCTATAACGCAGAAAGCTGCCCGGATCATTCGCGCAGCCAGCCGGGTTGTTACCCGGGAGCGCCAGGGGTACGTTGGCCAGGCAGTTTGCCGCGCCAACCTGTACCGTCTGGTTTGCCGGAGCAATCAGTTGGCAAGCCTGTACGAATACTTCGGAGATCGTAGCCTGCCAGCCGGACAGCGTCACAGAGCCGTCCGATACAAACGCGAACGTCAGGCGACCCGTGCTGTTCGCCGGGGATGCCTGCCATTGCGTACCGGTCAGGGACGCGCCCCAGAAACCGCCAGCCGGGCCGCCGCCGATCGGCGCGCCGTTGCCGGAGTTGAACTGCGGAGCAGCCGTGTTCGTGCCATCATATATATATAAGGCGTCGAAGCTACCCTCCGTGCTGTGCGATACGAAGTTTGCGCGGATCTTGTTGCCAGGATTGAAACTCGGCGCAAAAGTCGTTTGAGACAGGTTGAAGTTACAGTTGTTCTGGTAGTTAAGACCAGGACCACCGTCATCATAAAAATTGAAAGTGGAACCGGCAGGGTTCACCGTGAACGTCTGCTGGCCAGTGTTGAAGCCCATGTTAACGTTTACTTGCGCAAATACCTGTACTCCGAACAGGAAGGCCAGTAACGTCAGGCTCCAGGGTGTAATGTTTCTCTTTTCCATGAGATAATGTAATGTGCTTAATTTACAAATAAATACAAACCAGGATAATTTCCAATATAAAGCATTACTGCGTTAATATGGATACCGCATCCTGGAACAGTACCTGACGGTAAGCAGGTGTGACGACTACGTCCAATCCGGTTCCTACGCCGGTGGGCGAACTCGTGTCAAAAATGTTCAGGCTCGTAAATACGGCGTTGTCCACCGCATTACCGGCCTCCAGCGACTGATAAATCGTCTGGTAGTAATACAGGTGCGCCTTCGCCTCGTTCAGCGACGGACCGGAAGGCAATGTAGCAACATCGGCCTTTACCGTGATCATCGCGTCAACAAGCGCAGGCATTGCCTGGTCAATCTGCTTCCAGTTGTAACCGCCAGTCTGCGACTGCGCGCCGGCACGGGTGCTGGAAAACAGAAGAGCGCCGAGCAACAAAAGGCCGAATGTAAACATCCGCAGCCCGTGTTTCGCTATCGCTTTTCTCATGTTTAAAAAATTTTAGTTAAACGTTAATAATGAAATATAAAATGTTGAGAGCAGCGCAAAACACAGCTGCTTCCAACATTAGAGGAATTAGTCAAATAATTTTAAATCGAATATATGTATCACTATCAAGAGATTACAAAACCTTAATCGCGCGCAAGTCAGTTCTTAGGGCGGAAAAACACAAAAATCCAAGCGCCGCTGTCCCGACGCCTCGCGTCGAAAACCCAGAACCGGAATTAATAACCTCAAAAGTGAAACAGGAAAACAGTAAATACTGCCTAAAATGCAGCATTTTAGCGACTGCGAACTCATGAGATTATGAAAAGATTAAAAAAAACTTAGAAATTCGGGGACAAATATACTTCAGTTTTTGATAAAGTACTTTTTACCGCGATTTTTTTTTCTTCTTTTTTCAAAAAATAAAACCCGATTAAATACTTCGGCGGCAAAGATAAGCCGTATCAGATTAAATTCAAATTAAAAATTACACTAAATAGTAAACAGGCTCCAAATGAAAAATGCCCGTAACCAAACAGGCCTCTCGCACCAAAAAAAATGCCAAAACGCTTTTCTAAAGCAACAAAAGCTCATCGCCGCCCAAAAATATACCATTATGGGTAGAAGCGCAGACACCCTGACCGAGCTGATACGAAAACTTAACTATACTCTCGGCAGTTTGCTCTACTTTTGCACCGTTTTTATCTATGCACCGCATCCTCACGAATATGTCGCATCGTCATTTTTTTTTCCACCCCGTCCCCGCGCTCCTGCTCCTCGCAACGCTCTCGATCACCGGCTGCAAAAAAGGCGCGGAAGTGGTCGCCTCCTCCAGCGGCGGCGAAGAACCCACGCTCACCGCCGCAGACCCCATGCTGATCCTGCATCCGGCAGGCGAAACCGGCCTGCGCTTCGTCAACGAAATCGAAGAATCCTTCGAAAGCAACCCCACCAATAATATTAATATATACAACGGCGGCGGCGTAGCTGTGGCCGACATCAACCTGGACGGCCTGCCCGACCTCTACTTTATCAACTGCAGCGGAAAAAACGGCCTGTTCCTCAACCAAGGCAATTTCAAATTTAAAAATATCACCGACGGCTCGGGTATGGAATCCGCCGACGGATTCGAAACCTCCGTCACCGTCACGGATATCAACAACGACGGACTGCCCGACTTCTACGTCGGCCGCGCAGGCCCGTACCCACCCGAAAAATGCAAAAACCGCCTCTTCGTCAACAACGGGGATCTCACATTCTCCGAACGCGCCGCCGAATACGGCCTGGACGTGGACACGCGCACCACCGGCGCTAATTTCTTCGACTATGACCTCGACGGCGACCTCGACGTCTATATCCTCAACTACCCCCAATCCTTCGACTTTACCAGCAAAATCGAAGCCCGGCTCGATGAAAAAACCGGAAAATACGTGCCGGAACTCAAACCCAAAACACCCTACGACAGCGATCGCCTCTACCGCAACAACGGCAACGGTTCCTTCACCGATGTCTCAAAAGCCGCCGGCATCAACAACTTCGCCTACGGCCTCTCGGTAACGGTCTCTGACCTCAACAACGACGGCTGGCCCGATATCTACGTCGGCAATGACTTTATCCAACCAGATATCGTCTATATCAATAATAAAAATGGCAGCTTCTCCAACCGCACAGAAAATGTCATCCGACACTCCACCCAACACACCATGGGCGTGGATATCGCCGATTTCGACAACGACCTGCTGGTGGACTTCGTGGGCGTGGATATGCTCCCCGAAAAACACTTCCGCCAAAAATCAACCATGAATACCAATTCCCAAAACCGCCACAATACCGTCCACGAACACGGCTACTTCCATGCCATGGTGCGCAATGTCCTCCAACGCAACAACGGCAACGGCACGTTCAGCGATGTCGCCTGCCTCGCCAATGTCTATAAAACAGACTGGAGCTGGAGCAGCCTGTTCATGGATATAAACAATGACGGACTCAAAGACCTCGCCATCACCAATGGCTACCGCCGGGAAGTAACCGATATGGACTTCGTCAACTTTACCTTCGCCGAAATAAAAAAAGGCGGCGATATCCGAAAACAGTTCGCAAAAGTCCAGGACCTGCTCGAACTCATCCCAACCTACAAAATCCGAAATTATGTCTTCCAAAATAACGGCGACTGGACTTTCGACAATATGGCCGGCAAATGGCTCACCGTGCCCGCCTCCTGGTCGAATGGCGCCGCGTATGCCGACTTTGACCGCGACGGCGACCTCGACTGGGTCATGAATAACCTCGAAGACGAACCTTTTCTCTATGAAAACCGCGCCGCCCAAAAATCAGGAAATAATTATCTCCAAATCGAACTCCAGGGCGATGCGCCCAATCGCATGGCGGTCGGCGCCTCGGTACTCATCCGCCACAACGGCAAACAACAATACCAGGAACTCTACCCCACCCGCGGCATCTTCTCCTCCGTGGAACATCTGATCCATTTCGGCCTGGGCAAAGATGCGCAGGCCGACGAACTCACGGTGCAATGGCCCAACGGCAAAACAACCGCGCTCCAAAATGTCAAAGCCAACCAACGCCTTGTGCTGAAACAATCCGAAGCAACCGGCCGCAGCGCCGGCCCGCGCCAAACCCCTAAAGGATTGTTCGTGGAAACCACCGCGCGCTCCGGCGTCAATTTTACCCACACCGAAAACGAATACCTCGACTTCGACTTCGCCTTCCTCCAGCCCTGGAAAGCCTCGGAACTCGGCCCGATGATCGCAAAAGGGGACGTCAATGGCGACGGACTGGAGGACTTCTACGCCGGCAATGCCTTCGGAAAACCCGCCGCCCTGTACCTGCAAACGCCGGACGGGCGATTCAAACCGAACTCCATGAAGACTTGGGAGCAGGACATGGCCTATGAAGACCATGGCGCCGTGTTCTTTGACGCGGATACCGACGGCGACCTCGACCTGTTCGTGGTCAGCGGCGGCTATGAGGCCGATCGCAAATTCGCAAACATGGCCTGGATCAACCGGCTCTACATCAACCTCGACGGCAAGGGTAATTTCGCCCGCGCTACCGACGCAATTCCCACGCTCCAGGACGTAGGCGGCCGGGTCGCCGTACACGATTTTAATCAGGACGGAAAACCCGACCTCTTCATCGGCGGCCGCCTGAAACCCGGCGCCTGGCCGCTCACGCCGCGCAGCGCCGTCCTGCGCAACGACGGTAACCGCTTCACCGATGTCACCGCCGCCGTCGCACCCGAATTCGAATTCTGCGGCATGGTCACCGACCTCTGCTGGGCCAACCTCGACGGCGATCCCACGCCCGAACTCGTAGTCGCCGGCGAATGGATGCCCATCATGGTCTTTAAACTCGAAAACGGACAACTCAAAAACCAAACGGCCAATTTCGGCCTCGCCCAATCCAACGGCCTGTGGAACCGCCTCCTCGCCCGCGACCTCGACGGCGACGGCGACCTCGATCTCCTCGCCGGCAACTGGGGCCTCAATACCCGCCTGACCGCCGCCGGTTCCGCCCCGCTGCGTTGCTATGCCCGCGATTTCGACGGCAATGGCAGCGTGGATCCTATCCTCACGTACGTGCAAGACGACAAAGAATACCCGCTGATGCGCCAGGACGCGATGATAAAACAAATCCCCGCACTCAAAAAGCGCTTCATCTACGCCAAAGTCTATGGCGCCGCAACCATAGACGATATCTACCCGGCAAAAGAACGGCAATCCGGCGTCACGCTCGCAGCCTACACGCTGGCCAACAGCTGGTGGGAAAATAAAAACGGAAAATTGATCCAACACGTCCTGCCGCTCCCGGCACAAACCGCCCCGGGCCTGGCGCTCGAAGTCGCCGATTTCAATGGCGATGGATTCCAGGATCTCCTGCTCGGCGGCAATAAATACGGCGTGGAAGTAGAAACCGGCCGCTGCGACGCCGGCATCGGCGCCCTGCTTCTCGGCGATGGCAAAGGAAAATTCCAATACCTCCCGAATGTCAGCGCCGGTATCTGGATTCCCGGTGAAGTGCGCGATCTCGCCTGCCTGAAAGGCAAAAACAACCGGATCACCCTCGTCGTCGGCAACAACAACGCCAAAATGCAGGTCTTCTCCGTTGCAGATTAATCGCACGTCAATAATTGTCAGTAAACCCCGCGTTTTTTGTCAAAATTTCTTTTAAAAAAAACGAGAATCTGACATTCCGTCAGTTTTTTTCTGCGTGGCACAAGGATTGATTATTCAAAAACAATTCTAATTACCTGCTGAAAAATCAGCATTTCCGAAAATTTAGCACACGCAAAAACTATGGGAAAAATTATTGGCATTGACCTCGGCACGACGAACTCTTGCGTTTCCGTAATGGTTGGAAATGAGCCGATTGTAATCGCAAATGACGAAGGCGCCCGCACAACGCCCTCGGTAGTGGCATTCCTCGACAACGGCGAACGAAAAATCGGCGCGCCGGCTAAACGCCAGGCAGTCACCAACCCGACGCGTACCATATCCTCTATCAAACGCTTCATGGGCATGCGCTTCAGCGAAGCCGGCAAAGAAGTAGAACGCATGCCGTACAAAACGGTGCGCGGCGATAACGATACCTGCCGCGTGGACATTGACGGCCGCCTCTACACGCCGCAGGAAATCTCGGCGATGGTGCTCCAAAAAATGAAAAAAGTAGCCGAAGACTACCTCGGCGAAACGGTCACGGACGCCGTAATCACGGTACCGGCCTATTTCAACGACTCCCAACGCCAGGCCACCAAAGAAGCCGGCGCCATCGCCGGCCTCAATGTGCAACGCATCGTGAACGAACCCACGGCCGCCGCCTTAGCGTACGGCCTGGACAAGCGCCACAAAGACATGACGATTGCCGTGTATGACCTCGGCGGCGGCACCTTCGACATCTCCATCCTCGAATTGGGCGGCGGCGTATTCGAAGTAAAATCCACCAACGGCGATACGCACCTGGGCGGCGACGACTTCGATCAAGTCATCATCAACTGGCTGGCAGAGGAATTCCAACGCCAGGAAAATATGGACCTGCGCAAAGACGCTATGGCGCTCCAACGCCTGAAAGAAGCGGCAGAAAAAGCCAAAATCGAACTCTCCGCAGGCGCAGAAACAGAAATCAACCTGCCGTATATCACGGCCGTGGACGGCGTGCCCAAACACCTGGTCATGAAACTCTCCCGCGCCAAATTCGAGCAGATGATTGACCAGCTCGTCCAACGCACCCTGGAACCCTGCCGCAAAGCGCTGCAGGACGCCGGTATGCAAGCCGGCGAAGTGGACGAAGTGATCCTCGTCGGCGGTTCTACCCGCATTCCGCGGATTCAGGAAGCCGTAGAAAAGTTCTTCGGCAAAAAACCAAACAAAAGCGTGAACCCGGATGAGGTGGTGGCCATCGGCGCCTCGATCCAAGGCGGCGTACTAAGCGGCAGCGTCAGCGATGTGCTGCTGCTCGACGTCACCCCGCTTTCGCTCGGAATCGAAACCATGGGCAACGTATTCGACGTAGTGATCGAATCGAATACCACGATCCCAACGAAAAAATCCAAAACGTACTCCACTGCTTCGGATAACCAACCGCAAGTGGAAATCCATATCTTGCAGGGCGAACGCCCCATGGCGCGCGATAACCGCTCCATCGGCCGGTTTATCCTCGACGGGATTCCGCCGGCCCCGCGCGGCGTGCCGCAAATCGAAGTCACCTTCGATATGGACGCCAATGGCATCCTCTCCGTTTCGGCCGCAGATAAAGGTACGGGCAAACAACAAAATATCCGTATCGAAGCCAGCACCGGCCTGTCGAAAGAGGAAATCGCCCGCATGAAAGCCGAGGCAGACGCCAACGCGGAAACGGATCGCCAAGCGCGCGAACTGGCTGATAAGTTAAACGCAGCCGATTCGCTGATCTTCCAAACAGAAAAACAACTCCGGGAATACGGCGATAAAGTGCCGGCACACCACAAGGAAGCCATCGAACAGCAGATGAACGCACTGCGCGAAGCCCATAAAGCGATGGACCTCGCCCGCATAGACGCCGCAACAACCGCGCTCACCGCTGCCTGGAACGCCGCAAGCCAAGATCTCTACCAAGCGACGCAAAACGCGAACGGCAGCGGCGGCGCCGCCGAGGATACGGGCGCCAAATCGGGCGACGCGCAGGATGTAGAGTTCGAAGAAGTTAAAAATTAGTTTCGCGAAAACGCCGCCTGATGCTCCGCCTCGTGCTCCTTTTCGCGCCGCTCCTCGCCGCACACCTCGTCGCGGGCCAGGCGTTCACCGCCCTCTCTTACAATATCCGGTATGACAATCCGGAAGATGGCGAGAACGCCTGGCTCCTGCGCCGGGAATTCCTGGCAGCGCAAATACAGTTTCACCAACCAGATATCCTCGGTATTCAGGAAGGCCTGCACCGACAGGTTGAATACCTGCAGAAAGCCCTGCCGACGTACCAATATGTCGGCGTCGGACGGGATGACGGTGCGCAAGCGGGGGAATACACCGCCCTGTTCTTCCAAACCGCCCGGTTCGAAGCCCTCAAAAACGGCACGTTCTGGCTCTCGCCTACCCCCGATCGCGTCTCCAAAGGCTGGGACGCCGCCCTCCCGCGCATCTGTACCTGGGCCTGGCTGCGCGATCGGCGCTCCCAGGATACGCTCCTCGTGCTCAATACCCACTTCGACCACCTCGGCGCACAGGCGCGACTGGAATCCGCCCGCCTGCTGCTTCGATTCATCCAATCAAATAATCCCGGAAACTGGCCGGTGATTCTGCTCGGCGATTTTAACTGCACGCCCAATGAAGCGCCCTATGCCGTGCTGACGGAGGAATTGTCCGACGCCAGAACAGGCAGCCTGCAGCCTCATTTCGGCCCGCGCGGCACCTTTAACGGATTTGATTTCCACAAACCGGTCGAACTGCAAATTGACTTCATTTTTACCAGCAAAAATCTCCGATCGCGCCAACATGCCACGCTGAGCGATCACCAAGACTGCCGCTACCCCTCAGACCACTTGCCGGTTTTGGCTAAATTAGAATTATCAGACCAGTAGCCGGGCTACCGATGCGCTTCAGGAGTACGTTCAGGCAGGGATGCCGTTTCGCCTCCATATCAAAATCTGAACTTGCAAGAACTACTTGTTTTCCAAGAAAACAACGTAAATATCCCGTTTTTTCATACCTTTAGCGCCCGGAGTTAAAACATATCGTAACTGGTTAGCAGGTCGCGTCTGAGCCAAAAGAGGATCCATTTTTCGCCAGACGAAGGGATTTTTTGCAGGCCATAGCAGCGCTATGGTCAAAAAAAATCGCGAAGTATGGCGGAAAATGGGACTTTTTAGGCCAGACAGCGATCCTGCTAACCAGTTACAACATATCGCCTATATGCCACGTCGCCAAACCACCCGCCACATCCTGATGGTCCGGCCTGCCAACTTCGGCTTCAACGAAGAAACTGCCGTGAACAACGCCTTCCAGCGCCGAGACGGCGAGCTTAGCCCGGACGCAGTCCGCAAACAAGCGCGCAAAGAATTCGACCGATTTGTGGAGGCGCTGCGCGAAGCCGGTGTCCAGGTAATCGTAGCGCAGGACTCCGCCAGGCCCTTCAAACCCGATGCCGTGTTTCCAAATAACTGGGTGAGCTTTCATCAGGAAGGCCTGATTATCACCTACCCGATGTTTGCGCCCTTGCGCCGCAAAGAGCGGCGGCGGAGCGTGATAGAAGCCGTATTGGACGCCGGATTTAGCGCAAATAAAAGGGTCAATATTGCTTTTAATGAAAAAATAAACCGATACCTGGAGGGCACGGGCAGCGTGATTTTCGACCACGTACACCGCCTGGCCTACGCCTGCCTGAGTCCGCGCACCGATGCGCAACTGCTGCAGGAACTGTGCCAGCTGCTGGACTACAAGCCGGTCGTGTTTCATGCCGCCGATGGGCAGGGCCAGGACATCTACCACACCAATGTAATGATGGCCCTTGGTGAGGATTTTGTGGTCGTCTGCCTGGAAAGCGTCCAGGACGCCACAGAACGGCAAAAATTGAAAGCATTATTTGAAAAAACAGGGAAAGAAATCGTTGAAATCAGCCTGGAGCAAATGAATTCCTTCGCCGGCAATATGCTGCAAGTGCGAAACGACCGGGAAGAAACCATCCTGGTGATGTCCGAACAAGCGTATCGTGCCCTGAAACCTGTACAAATTGCCACCCTGGAACGCCATACCCGATTGTTGCACTGCCCGATTGACGTGATAGAACGCTATGGGGGCGGGAGTGCGCGTTGCATGATGGCGGAGGTTTTTTTGCCGGAAGTGGATCGTTGATTAATATAAGAGCGTGTCTAAAATTATATTCTCTGTTAATATGAAAAGGATTTTTTAGCCAGACAAGGCGCTTTTTGCAGGCGTAATGGGACTAATTACGGCGAAAAAAAGGAACGAAGTATGGCTGAAAGAAACTTTCATATTAGAGAGAAATATAATTTTAGACATGCTC
>JBEIDF010000129.1:0-10560 GCA_040383605.1 Lewinellaceae bacterium | reverse complement strand
TAGTCGCCGATTCCCAGGCATTTAATAGACTTATACGATCCCATTGGAACGTGGAAAATCAATTGCACTGGTCGCTGGATGTCATCTTCGGTGAAGATCAAAGCAGAAAACGAGTCCGAAATGCAGCACAAAACTTTTCTACGATTCGAAAAATGGCGCTCAACCTCTTGAAAGCACAAACTGAAAAAATTAGTGTAAACAGAAAGCGGAACAGATGTGCATTGTCAGATCAATATCGGGAAAAAACGCTTGGAATTTGATGCGTTTGCCCTGGATGTGGGGGGCGCTACCCTACCCTGCCGAGGGGCGCGCGGCCCTAAAGGGCCGGGGACAGGCCGCCCTAAAGGGACGGAGTACCCGCGAGGGCGGCCGACCTAAAGGGACGGAGGAGCCGAGAAGGGGCTGGCCTGATATGTATATAAGGTGTGGTGAAAAAGGCGCGCGGGTAGCCCGTCCCTTTAGGGCGGTTTGTTCGCGGCGCTTTAGGGCCGCGGGGGCGGGCCTAAAGCGCCGGGATACCCGCGAGGGCGGTTGACCTACTTCTCGGCGCCTTTATCCGGATGCGCGCCGTAAGCCAATAGTGCGCTGCGCAAGTTCACCAGGCCCGGTCTGTTCATCTTTAGGAGATCAATGGTTGCTCGCGCCTTGGGGGTTAACCCGATTATGTGTGTATAGAAATCATCCCAGGCAAAGTGATCTTCCCAGTGATCTAATCTCGGATTGAACAGCGGTGTTCGTATATCCGTGCCCGGATCGCTCCAGTCCACAAAACCATGCTTATTTCCATTGCATCCGCCGCAAGCGTAGGCTAAGAGCGTGTCTAAAATTATATTCTCTGCTAATATGAAAAGGATTTTTTAGCCAGACAAGGCGCTTTTTGCAGTCGTAATGAGACTAATTACGGCGAAAAAAAGGAACGAAGTATGGCTGAAAAAGACTTTAATATTAGCGAGAAATATAATTTTAGATATGCTCTAAGTTTTCATCCACGCTTGTGCCGCCGCGCAAGAGTGGAAAAATATGCTCCACATTAAATACGTCCGGAGAAAAGTCTTCCGGAGTATGACAGTACTCACATTTAAAACCCGCCCGAGAGGCAATGAAATACCGCTTAAAAAGCGTAAACTTACGCCTTGACATGGCGGCCATACCGTTGTTTCCGGAGATTCTCCGCCACCTCACTCAAACTTACTTGCCGAAGCCCCGCCAACTCTGCCATCAGCTGTAACCGAACAACAGCCATCTCTTCCAAGTAAGCAACAATCTGCATAAACTCCCGACGCTCTGTGGCAGAAATTTTTTCCCGCTCCATTTTTTCCTGAAGCTGCCTGTACCGATCTGAAATGAACACGGGAATAAGATGATGTATTCTACCCATCAATGCTCGCTCTCGCTCGGCGGGCGAGGTATCCCTGCGCCCCTCGAGAATGTGCGACACGGTCTCCGCCAGCTTTTCTAAGCTCCTGGTATCCATCCCGGACACGCCGTTTAGTATATCCTCTAAACCAACCCGGAGGCCTTTTTGCATCTCCATAGTTTGCATTTTATGTGGTATGTTGCTGCAAAGATAAGGGAATCTGTGATATAAGAAAAGTTAATTTTTTATCTCGACACAAACGTACGAGTATATCTAAAATTTTTTTTAGCGCGGTAAAAAGCAAGCCGCCGCCTGTTATTTTCATTATTTTTATAAACCCAAAATAAAATTTTAAACCGAACAATCCACCCATGTTCCATACAGACTGTATATTTGCCCCAAATCCCGCATCATGCGAATCCAAGCCATTTTGATAGACGATGAACCGGACTGTTTAGACCTTTTGAACTGGCAAATCGCCAATCATTGCCCGGAACTGACGGTGATCGCCCGATGCCAGTCTGCTGCAGACGGACTGGAAATTATTCGCTCCGCAAAACCGGACGTCGCGTTCCTCGATGTCGAAATGCCGTTTATGAACGGCTTTCAACTCCTGGAACAACTCCCGGAAATAGATTTCGACCTGATCTTTACCACCGCCTACGACCGGTACGCTATCCGCGCCATCCGGTATAGCGCCCTGGACTATCTGCTGAAACCCATCGTGGCTGCCGAACTCTGCGGAGCAGTACACCGCCTGATCGAAAAACGGCAGGATCCGAAGCGCCAGGACGCTATGTTCGAAACGCTGCTGCACAATCTCCAGCAGGCAGGCCCGCAGCGGATCGTCGTGACCAACCGGGAAGGCATGTATTATGTCGAAATCCCGCAGTTGGTTTTTCTACAGGCCAATAATAATTATACGTTTCTGCACCTTAAAAATCAGAAACGCATCCTGGTGCCGAAAACGCTCAAGCACTTCGAAGATATGCTGGAAGGCTCGGGCTTCTTCCGCGTCCATTCGTCTTTCCTGATTAATATGGCGGAAATTTCCAGCCTGCGGCGTCAGGGCGGGCTGAACGCCCGCATGTCGGACGGCACGGAAATCCCGATCGCGCGCGCCAAACGCGAACAATTTCTGCGCATGGTATGAGCGCCCCAACCTCCATAAAATACCTCGGCGCGCTGCTGCTGCTGTGCCTGGCGAGCGCGCCGGCCCTCGGTCAGTACCGATACGTGTACGGCAATTCGGAGGTGCGCCCGCACGACCGCCAGGCCGATCGGCCGCCGCCCGGACAGTACCTATATGCCCGACACGTGGGCATGGAATCCGGCTTGCCCTCGAATGCCGTGCAGGATATCGCCGTGGCGCCCGATCACGCGCTCTGGATCGCCACGGACGTCGGACTGTTTCGGTACAATGGACTGGAATTTGAACAGACGCCGCTGTACAGTCCGGTGGACAAGCGACGCATGTCGCGCATCCTGCGCATCGAAATAGACCCCGACGGAAATAAATACCTGCTTTTTCTGAACGACGGATTCGGGGTGCTGGACCGCAACAACCGGTTCCGGCATTTTAAAAAAACAGTGGGCGACGCCAAGGGACTGCTCGAAAACTCCTGCTGGCGCCTCCTGGATTTTGGCGAGCAAGTGCTCCTTATCTACCGAAAAAACGGCTTCGCGCTGTACGACAAAAAAACGGGGACGTTCGATCACATCCTGCCCTCCCGGCTGTTGCCGCAATATGCCAACGTGCCGCGCTTCGACCAACTGGTAGCCGCCGCGCGCGACCCGGATCACCCGGAGGTCGCCTGGATCGCCGGCTGCGCGGGGTTGTTTCGCTGGGATCAATCGGCCCACAGCCTCGAATTTTTTACCGAACCCAACTTCGCCGTCCCCCGCTCGGTCTGGGTGCACGCCGACGGCAAGGCGTATCTCGGCGCCTGGCGCGGCGGCATGCAGGTGTTTGATACCCGGAAACGGGCCTGGGCGCCAAAGGCAACGCCGGACAACCGCCCGGACGCCGATCTGGTGTCGTGGATGGGCGCACGGAATCCGGACGAACTCTGGGTGAGCATGTATCCCGCCGGCTTGTACGCGTACAACAGCGCGACTCAACGCTGGCGCGTGGAGGTTCCGTTCGCCGAGCTCGCCGATTTTAACCTCGACCCCGGTCGCCGCCTCGACGCCGAGGTGGAAAAAATGCTGCTGCTGCAAGACGGCGCCTGGGCCATCCTGAAATCGGCGGAAAAAGGCCTGGCCTTCCTCTACCCGCGCGCCCAGTACTTTCGGAAAATAGAAACCGGCGTGTCCATGCCGCGCGTCCTCCGCGGACCCGAAGGCCGCATTTGGCTCACGACCAACAGTCCCCGGCTGGTGGAGACCCGATCGGACTTGTCTGTTTTTCGGGATATCCCCGTAGCGGCCTATCAGAATGATTTTGGATTTCAGGGCGGTTTTTGCGATTCCCTGGGCGACGTCTATTTTGTGGGTTGGCGCGGGATTTATTGTTTAAAAAAAGGCGAAAAAATGGCTAAAACCGTGCATTATCCTTTAGTGGACAGCATGGTACAGGCCGGTTTGGAGATCTGGAGCCTCGAAAAAGACGCTGCCGGCGCCCTGTGGGTGGGCACCAACCGGGGATTTGCCGTGCAGCCGGCCGACCGGCGCATCCGGGGTCGGTACCTGGCGATTGCGGACAGCCTCGGCAGCGGCCCGATTGCCTGGAGCCACACCCGCGATTTTCACCCGGCGCCCGGCGGCCGGCAGTGGATTTTGGGCGATCACGGATTTGGCTATACGGAAGATCAGGGGCGGTCGGCGGTGTTGTACAAAGCGGCGGATTTTGAAAAGGCCGGTTTGGGTTTGGCGGAATTTCGATGTTTTGCCACCGACGGCCTGGGCAGATTGTGGGTCAGCCACGACGGAAACGGGCTGGTCTGGGTACACCGGGACAGTGCCCATCCGCAGCCCGTGCGACTGTATTCCGGCGAATCCGCCCGCACCCGCCTGCGGAGTGCGAATTACATCACCTGCGACAAAAACGGCGACATTTGGGGGGTTACGCTGGAGGGGTTGTTCCGGATACAAGCCCGCACGTTGGCGTTGCAGACCTTTGGGTTGGACTATGGCTTCGGCTGGGGCGAATTATTCACCCTCGACACCTTTCCCGGTGGGCAGCTTTTTGTGGGCGCGCGAAACGGTTTTTTTGTTTTTCACCCGGACAGTTTAGTCGCCCAGGACGTGCCCACCCGGGTGGCCCTGCGCAAGGTGGTTGTGCTGGGCGCCGGCCGGGATACCCTGTATCATCCCGGCGCGTTGGAGGTGGCGTACAACCGCAATTCGCTGGATATAGAGTTAGAAACCGGGCGGTATTTTCAGGCAAACGCCATCCGCTACCAGTATAAATTAGAGGATTATCATCCCGATTGGGTTGAAACCGGCGCCAACCGGATCAGTTTATCGAATTTACCGCCGGGGCATTACCGGTTGATATTGCGCGCCTCCAGCCTGACCGGCGTTTTTTCCGGCGCGCCGCAGACCATCGTACCCTTGTACATACGGCCTGCTTTTTGGCAGACCCTATGGTTTCGCATCCTCGCTTTGGCCGCCTCGCTGAGCGCCGTTGGATTTGCCGTTTGGCTCCGCGGCATCCGGCGGCAGCGGCGGGCCATGGATGAAAAACGGATGGCGGAGTTAGAGCTGAGCGCGTTGCGCGCGCAGATGAACCCGCATTTTATTTTCAACGCCTTCAATTCGATCAAGTGGTATTTGGTGCAAGGCGATCTGAAAAAAAGCGAGGCGTACATAGACAAATTCAGTCGCCTGATCCGCCTGGTACTAGAAAGTTCCCGAACCGAGTTCACCTCCTTGGCGCGCGAGTTGGAGATTATCCGTTTGTCGCTGGATTTAGAGCGCACCCGCTTACAGGGTCGGTTTGATTACACGATTTCCGTGGATGCGGCGATAGATCCGGAGTTTATTCAGATTCCGCCGCTTATTTTACAGCCGTTTGTGGAGAATTCCGTTTGGCACGGATTAGCGCACAAGACCGATGGACAGGGCCTGCTGGAAGTCCGGATCGAATCCTTGCCCGACGGGATGCGGTGCATCATCGAAGACAATGGGATTGGTCGGGAGCAGGCGAAAGCGATTCGAAGCCGGGCATTCCAGTCGGAAAAATCCCTCGGCATCGGCGTCAGCCGCGAGCGGGTGGCCCTGTTGTCGCGGCAGTATTTCCGCGCGGCGGATCTGGTATTGGAAGACGTAGTTGATCCGGCGGGAAAACCTGCAGGAACGAGGGTATACCTAACTTTTATATTTTAGAGGTGCTCTTAGCATTCGGATGGGGGATTGCGGAATTGGGCATGGCGGGTTATTGCGGTGATTGATGGCAGAAAATAACCCGCCCTCGTTCAAATCCGCAATCCCCAATCCGAATTCCGAAATTTTTTTTACCAATTACTAAAGAAAAACGACCGAATACTAACTATCTCTTTTGCGCGTCATTTCGTGGGTATAAATTTACCCCGCACTTCTATTTCTGCCATTATTGGCTAAAAAAAAATATTGTGCTAAAAATTGGCCAAATAGTAATGCATTTTGGCGGAAACATCTACCCATGATTTGCTAAAATCGTCATTCCTTTGTAAAAATTTAAGTCAAATTGGAAATCTTTAATTCAAATGAACGCTGAATGGAACAATTATCTCTTTTTCTCGCCTTTCTTTTTCTGCCATTGCTTATAGCCGTTATATGGCAGTATCGTAAAAACTCTGAGCGCGTGGATGTTTCGGCCTATGGACAGGCTGGAAGCGATCGTTTGGCCCCAGTTCCTGTAGAAGAGGATCGGGCATCAAGTCAAATAGCGCAGGTGTTGAACATCCCCATTACGTTAGCGCGGGTGCCGGCGGAGTACCTGCTGCAGCATTTTTCCGGACAATTATCGGGACGGGAGCAGTCATTATTGGTAGCGATTCAGCGCAACCTGGATCGGCTTACGGAGATTACGCAGGAGATGCAATTGGCCCGGAACCCTGGGCAAACGCCGTTTTCTGCCTTTTCTTTGCCGTCCTTTGTTGCGGAGATGCGCAGTTGTTTTGAGCCGATGGCAAAGTCCCGGGATATTCGGTTTCAGCCGGTATTGGATATAGAGCCGGATACCGAGGTCTTGCTGACCGACACGCTTAAATTTGACAAAATCGTTTTGAATTTGCTGGTAAATGCCTTCCACTTCACGCCGGAGGGCGGTGAAATTCGCCTGCAGCTGCATACCCGGCAATTACCCGACCGTTCGATCCGGCTTTTGTGTACGGTATCCGATTCAGGTGCGGCCCTTTCGGCGGCTGATTTGCCGCATCCGGGGCGTTGGCAGTATCGGGGCGGGGTGGAGTCGGCGATTAACCGTTCGGGAGCCGGGCTGCTGTTGTCCGCCGAGATTGCCCGCTCCCTGGACGGCACGCTGCAGGCATCGAACCTAGATAGCGGCGGCGTGGCGTTCACGGTTTCGATTTGTTGCGCCAAGGCCAGCCGGCAAGCGGCCCCGGCTGAGCAGCGCGATCCGGAGGTGGACGGCGCGCTGTTGTCGGATCAGCCCGAAGGCGTGCTGCACATCGTGGAGAATGATACAGAAATGCTGGAGATGCTAAAAGCGGGCTTGAGTCCCTGTTTCCATATTGAGACCTACAGCACGGCGGAGGCATTCCTCCAGGCGGCCGTCAAGCATGCCGGCAGCGGTCGGGTTACTTTCGACGCCGTGCTGATAGACTTTACCCTGCCTGGTATGAGTGGCTTGGAGCTGCTGCAGAGTATCCGGGAACACAGTTTACTGCACACCATTCCGGTGGTTGTGCTCACGGCCAGCAGCCTCGCTGCCAACCGGGAGCAGGCGTACCACCTGGGCGCCGACGACTACATCCTCAAGCCGTTTCGAATGCAGGAATTGCGCATCCGGCTCCGCAATGCCATGCGGCGTTTTTCCGCACGGGCCATCGCCTCGCCGGAAAATGGCGCGCGACGCGATGTGACTAAAAAACTGCCCGCTGAATCGCGCGTTTCTCCGGGTAAATTGATCCTGGATACCATACCGAATAAGAAAAGAGCATGGTTTGTAGAACTCCTGCAGATCATTGAGGATAACCTGGACGACGAACAACTCAGCGTGCCTTTTTTAGCGCGTAAAATGGCCGTCAGCGAACGGCAACTTTTCCGGCTGATCAAGGAGTCCACTGGTTTTTCACCCAATCAGTTGGTACAGGAAATCCGGCTCGGCAAAGCGCTTCATCTTCTGGAGGACCGCGCTGATTTGTCTGTCAGCGATATTGCACAGCAGATCGGCATGAGCAATCCGAGTTATTTTGCGATTGCGTTCAAGAAGCGGTTCCGGAAAAGTCCGTCGGATTTTAGAAAACACTGAGGGAATTGCGGATTGAGGATTGAGGATTGAGGATTGAGGATTTAAAATAACGAGGGCGGGTTATTTCTTTCAGCGATCTTCGGTTTATAACATACAATCGTTAGAAACCAACTTATCTGAAAGAAACAACCCGCCCTCGTTCAAATCCCTAATCTAAAATCTCAATTATTTGCTTGAGATCATCTTCCGAGTTTGCGTGCCGTACGGCGTGGTCAGTTCGTAGATCATCAGGCCGCGTTCTGCGTTCGAGTCCAGTTGCAGTTCCACCGTATTATAGCCGGCGGGATAGTTGCCTGTATATTCGAAGAGTAGTCGGCCCGTCAGATCGAAGACACGCAACTGGGCGTCCATGGATTCGCTCAGCACAAATCCGATGGTGGTTTTGTCGTAGAACGGATTCGGTGTGTTTTGCATCAGCGATACCTCCGGCATATTGTCATTGCCTTCTTCTTCCTCGCGTTGTGCGGCTGCTGGGCGCGCGCGTTGGATGAATTGCAGTTCGATATCCAGCGGCGAGAGGTCGGTATGATAAGCCTCGCCGATCAGCACCTCATCCAGCAGGTTGATTACCTGGCTCAGGCGCACTTTGTCTTCGAGCGCTTTGAAGGTCAGGTTGAACACTACGCTACCATCCTGCAAGTTGAGTCCTTGTATCACGTTCCAGACTGCCCGGATTTCGCCGTCGGCGGTATTGAACAGGCCGAAGTGGTCTGGTCTGAGCGGCGACGTGGGCGGTGAGGTCAGGCCTTTGAATTCCAGTTTGGATTGGTCAAAGCCCAATGCGAACTGCATGGCGACGATATCCTGGAAGTTCAGCACCCGCACCGAGATCGTCGTTTCCTCTCCAGCCTTCAGCACCCGGTCGTTGCCGACCAAGATGAGGGCGTCGTTTGCCGAGGGACGGTTAGCCGGGTTGGCGGTTGGCGTCACCACATCCGCGAGTTTTACGCCCACGAAATTTTGATTGGTCGTATCGCTGGTCAGGTTCGTGTACGCGCGATGCTGCGGGAAGCTCCAGAAGGCGTTTCCTGACGGCGGCGTCGGGAAATAGGGGCCTGCCGGGAAGGTGTGGCCACTAGTCACGAAGCGCCAGGATGAGTCGAACTGCAGGAGTGCGGCTGCATTATTCCGCAGCGCCTGCGAGACGATCGAAGCATCCACCGAGTTGATACTCTTGTCGCGGTTCACGTCCGCTGCAATCAGATCGTACGGGTTCGTAAACGGCACGCTACCGACGATATGCTGTTGGATACGCGTGACATCTGCACTGGTCACGCCGTTGAGTTTGTTAATCAATTTGCGCGGACGGATCGTCACCGTATGCGGGTTGATCCCGCTGGTATTGATCCCGAATTCGTAGTATCCATCCGAAGCCGTTGTATCAATTGCTGTTTCGCTACCCGTCATGAACACGCGACCCAAGCCTACGCCAACGAGTGCCGGCAGGGCTTTAGAGTGCAGCAGCGTACCGCTGATGGTGAAGCAAGTGACCGTAATGGTCGTTGTATGCGTCACCGTAGTGCTGTTGCCGCAGGCATCGGTTACTGTGTAGGTACGTACTTGCGTAAATGTTGGTTGGGAGCCTGTCACCGTACTGGTAGAACTCACCACCAGACTGCTGTCTGCCGTGCAGGCATCAGAGATACTTGCGCCCAAGGCTTCCAGGCCAGCCACTGTGGTGATTGGACCAAGCGTATCCGCGAGGGTACAGATCGTAACAGCAGAGGCCATGAGTTCGCCTGTGATCGCGGGTGAAGTCGAATCATCTACATTAATGGTATGCACCAAGGTAACCGTGTTACCACCCAGATCCGTCACTGTGTACGTACGCGTGATAACAATTGGGCAGGTACCCGAATTCGAGTCGCTGTGCGTAACCGTCATATCTTCATCTGCCGAACAGTTGTCGGATATATCCAAGGTACCATTGAGTGCCTCCAAGTCTGCCACGGTTGTAACTGCTGCAGGTACATCTGACACGGTGCAGCCTTCTGCGGTAGCATCATCCAGCATGCCGGTCACCGTCGGCGCATCGTCATCGTTCACTGTAATTACAATCGTACAGGTTGTCGTATTGGCCGGGGAGGCGTCATCCGATACCGTGTACGTCACTGTCACCACATCGCCATCACCCGATACGCTGTACGAACCGGCGGGGATATCCTGATTTTCGTTCAGGTCGCCAGCAGCCGTGCAGTTATCGGTCGGGTTCAGGGTCGCTACATAATCCGGGATCGTGATGCTGCACGAGGAACTCGTAGTGAATCTCGTTGGTTGAGATTCATCCGTATTGATTGTTACATTACCGGGGCAGGTAACAGTCGGCGCATCATCGTCGTTCACCGTGATCACCACCTGGCAGGTCGTGCTGTTCGCCGGCGAGGCATCGTCCGATACCGTATAAACCACCGTTACGAGGGCGCCGTCGCCAGAAACGCCGTATGCGCCCGCTGCGATGGACTGGCTCTCGTTCAGATCGCCCGAAGCCGTGCAGTTATCTGTCGGATTCAGATCCGTTACATAGTTCGGGATCGTGATTTCGCAGCCAGATACTGCGTTCGTGTTAATTATCGTCGTAGCAGCCGGGCAGGTCACCGTCGGCGTATCGTCGTCATTCACCGTGATCACCACCTGGCATGTCGTGCTGTTCGACTGCGAGGCATCGTCCGATACCGTATAGACCACCGTTACGAGGGCGCCGTCGCCAGAAACGCCGTATGCGCCCGCTGCGATGGACTGGCTCTCGTTCAGATCGCCCGAAGCCGTGCAGTTATCTGTCGGATTC
>JBEIDF010000128.1:0-10674 GCA_040383605.1 Lewinellaceae bacterium | reverse complement strand
TCTGAGCCAAAAAAGGATCCATTTTTCGCCAGACGAAGCGATTTTTTGCAGGCCATAGCAGCGCTACGGTCAAAAAAAATCGCAAAGTATGGCGGAAAATGGGACTTTTTGGGCCAGACAGCGATCCTGCTAACCAGTTACTTTAATTGAAAACAACCCGCCCAATCCCCAATCCAATCATCTTACCAATCGCAGAAACACCTTGCTAAACCAATTCGAGTCTGCCTGGATGAGCGCGTCCAGCGTTTGGTTAGCCTTGACGGAGAGCACCTGAATATCGCGTACGACCTCAGAGAAGCGCTGGGATTGCGGACACCGGGGCTCCACGCTGCCGACCTCCTCCAGGACTTTAAGCATCGGCTCCAATTCTTTTTTCTTGCGGTGGAGCATGATCTGGCGCACGACTGTCCACATGTCGCGTTCCGCTACGAAATACTCCCGGCGCTCGCCGGAGCGGAGTTGCTTGTGCACAAGCCCCCAGTCCATTAACGCCCGGAGATTCATGTTGACATTTCCGCGCGAAATGCCCAGCTGATCCATGACCTCGTCGGCAGACAAGGCGTCCGGCGAGATCATCAAGAGGGCGTGTACCTGCGCCATCGTGCGGTTAATTCCCCACTCGCCGGCCATTTTGCCCCATGCTTCGATGAATTTTTCTTTGCCTTCTTCGACTTGCATATCGGATGCTGGTTAATAGATTGAAAATAAAGCGCTTTTTTTAAGTTTCCCTTACAATTATTTTTTCCCGCGCTTTGTCTGATTTTTTGCACCTATTCCAGCGGGTATTGTGTAAAAAACGCCCTGGATGGCCTTGCGCGGACTTTTTTAAGGCACGCTCCTACGTTAGAATAAAATATGGGATATTTTGTTTTCAAAAATTATTGAAAATTAACAACACGGGTAAAAATCCGCAGAAACTTATTAGATTGTACGGTGTTTTCTTTTCATGGATAACACAGAAGATTCCGATTATCTGAACATGGATGAAACGGGTCGGTACACTGAAAGAATCAGCCGGCTCCTCCGCGACGAGCACACGGACAACAGCGCGCTGGCCCTGGAGCTGATTGACGGGGGGGGATCCAATGCGCGCATTCTGGGGTATCTGTTCGGCCTGGCGGCCTTTCATCACCGCCGGCCGGTAGCCAACCGGGCCTCCGGCTTGTTGCGCCGCAACGGGGGCGATGCGCTGGCGCTGCAGGCGCAAAAATTACGGGAAGGCGCCATGTATCACTACAACGAAGCAGATTTCTTTAATAAATACGCCGACGCCGGTTTCGATCTGTTCGATTTTATCCTCGCCGCAAAAATGTGCAACTGGCACCGAAGCCCATCCGGCCGGGGCGCCTACTTCACCCTGTCGCACCAAACCCTCAACCTCACGCACTTCCCCGGCGTCACCCTGCCGCCTTCCGTCGCCTCGCTGGACTTTATCCGGTATCTCTTCCTCCCCGCCGGAAAAGATTTCGACCTCGCCGCCGCTTTCCCCCGCATCGCCGGTATGCCGCTGGAATGCGTTTATATGGAAAATACGCGCCTCGATGCTTTCCCGGTCTTGCTCTTTCAACTTCCCGGACTGAAAACGCTCCAAATCCGACGCGGCGCCATGCGCCCCCGACAACCCATGCGCGTGCCCGAGGGCGGACCGTACGGAAGCGCCAGCCTGGAGAAACTTACGGTGGACGCCTACCCGGTAGAAGGCGAAGAGCGCCTGGGGCCTTTCCCCGCGCTCCACGAAGTGCTGACACACAAATGCGGATTGCACAGCCTGGGCTTCCTGGCACAGTCGCCGCTCCTCGAAGTCCTGGAAGCGCCCGCAAACGATCTCGAATACATCCCGGAATTCCTGGGCGCCGCTTCCCAACTCCGCAGCCTGGACCTGGCCCAAAACCCATTCCGCGAAATCCGACTGGATCTTACCAAATTGCTCTTTCTCGAAAAGTATTCGCTCAGCTTCCAACGCAAATGAACCCGGGGGCAACACCGCACCCGGTCAATGCCCCAAATACGCTAGCGGATAAACCGGAGAATTTCCGGATAATAAGTTCGCACCGCCCCTTTGTACAAACGCAAGGCCACCCACAAGGTGTAAGTGCAATTTAAAACGCACAACGCCACCAAACCCGCCAAAGGCGCGCGCCCAACAGACAAGTCCTCCAGCTTGCCTATCGCAAAAATCACAAAACAAACGCCGGCCAGTAGCGTCCAGATAATCTGGACACTGAGCAACCCGGTAGCCTGCTGATGCAGCCCGACGACCCGGTCGCGCCGAACCATCCACAAAATAAACGGCAGTAAAATGTTGCCCAGCGGAATGAACAGGAAGCTGAGCACAGAAAAGTGCAGGAACGCCAGGTAGAGATGATCCGCCGCAGGCTCGTACGCCGCGCGCGCTATTGCCGTTTGCGCGAATTCTACCCGCTCATATTCCCCCAACGCCTCCAGGCGCTCGCCCAACGCATTCGACAAAAGCCGAAGGGTGTTGCCACGCGGTTCCGTATCGCCTTTCTCAATGCGCTGCAAGGTGCGCAGGTTGATGCCGGCCCGGGCAGCCAGCTGCTCCTGCGTCATGCCCTTTTCTCTTCGAATTTGATGTATCCTTCTTCCGATCATGGTGGCGACCGCCAAGGAACGGGGCGCCGGCGCATGAGCGCGTCAAATCGCATAAAAACCCGTTCTGGCGCACAAATATAGTGAATAAAATGAAAATAAAATGAAAAATTTCTTTGCGGCATTTATACGGCATTTGTGCGGCATTTATACGGCATTTGGGAAAAATGCTTTAAATTTGCCCGAAAACAACGCGATTTCCTATGCGTATCCTGGAAGAAGTAGCAAAAACAAGTATTGACCTGCTCCTGCGCGAGCCTTTTTACGCACACCTGCTGAGCAGTATCAATAAAGAAGTGACCAGCGCCGGTCACCCCGTGGATACGCTGGCGGTTGGCCTGGGCCGCAACGGTTTTACCCTGTACATTCACGACGAGTTTTGGGATAAGGCGCTGAGAGACCCGCTGCACCGACAAGGCGTGCTAAAACACGAAATGCTCCACCTGGTCTTCCGGCATCTGCTGGTGGACGAGCCGCTGCTCGACCGCCGCCTGATGAACATCGCCTTCGATCTGGTGGTCAATCAATACATTGACCGAAGGCACTTGCCGGAGGACAGTATTTTTACCGACTCGTTCCCCGACCTGCAACTGCCCGGTGGACAAACCTGGTATTTCTACTACAAAAAAATCGAGGAGGTGAAAAACAACGCCGGCGGCGAATTCACCGGAACGCCCAGCGCCGATATGCTGCAGCAAATTCAATCAGACTCGAACGGACTCGAACGCCACCAGCCCTGGCGGGAAATTCGATCGCGATCCGACGTGGAAAAAAGCGTACTGGAAGTCCATCAAGACAGCCTGCTGCGCAGCGCGCACCAACGCACCAACGCCTCGGCTTGGGGCGCCCTGCCGGGCGAAGTCCGCGAAATGCTCGACGCACTCTACCGTCGCCAACAATCGGAATGGAACTGGCAGGTGCTGCTGCGCCTGTTCGCCGCCGCCGCCGCCCGCACCCGACTGCAAAATACCATCCGCCGCCCGTCCAAACGATACGGCGTCAACCCAGGTATCAAAATCCGCCGGCAACACCGGCTGCTGATCGCCCTGGATACGTCCGGCAGTATCGGAGCGCCGGAACTGCAGCATTTCTTCCAGGAGGTGTACGCCATCTGGCGCGCCGGCGCCGTGGTGGAAATCCTAGAGTGCGATACCAAAATCTACCGCCGATATCCCTACCAGGGCGTAGCGCCCGAACTCGTGCAAGGACGGGGCGGCACCAGCTTCCGCGAACCGCTCGAACTCGCCAACCAGGAACGCCCCGACGGGATGATCTATTTCACCGACGGCTTCGCCGATACGCCGCCGCTGCGCCCGCGCATCCCGATACTCTGGCTGATTACGCCGCAAGGCATCGAGCCAGGCTCCGCCCCCTGGCAAGCGCTGCCTGGAAAAAAATTGAAGATGACCCGGCAGGCGTCGTAAACAGACCCAATTCAGAACCGACAGCGAGCACTACCAAAAAAATAAATGATATTTGCAGACAGTTTCCAAACGCTACGGTATGCACAGCGCAGTTGATATAGAAGCATTAAACTACCAGATTCACTCGGAGAGCGCTTTTCTGGAGCAACTCAAAGCCGAAGCGGCCCGGGTGATCGTTGGCCAGGAGTATATGATCGAACGGCTGCTGCTGGGGCTGCTGACTAAAGGGCATATCCTGTTGGAAGGACTGCCCGGACTGGCGAAAACCCTGGCCATAAAAACCCTGGCGCAATCAGTGGACGCGCATTTCCAGCGTATTCAGTTTACACCCGACCTGCTGCCCTCCGATGTGCTCGGCACCATGATCTATAATCCCGCCACTTCGGATTTTTCCGTCCGAAAAGGCCCCATCTTCGCCAACTTCGTGCTGGCCGACGAAATCAACCGCGCGCCCGCCAAAGTGCAAAGCGCCCTGCTGGAAGCTATGCAGGAACGACAAGTAACCATCGGCCGCGAAACCTTTACCCTGGAAGAACCGTTTCTGGTGCTCGCCACCCAAAATCCCATCGAACAGGAGGGCACCTATCCCCTGCCCGAAGCGCAATCCGACCGTTTTTTGCTGAAAATAAAAATCGGCTATCCCAATAAAGAGGAAGAACGCGCAATCATCCGCCGCAACCTGAACAACGAGGACGTCCGAATCCAAAAAGTCGCCTCGGCCGCCGAACTCCTCCGCGCCCGCAACGTGCTGCATAAAATATACATGGACGAAAAAATCGAACGGTATATCATTGACCTCGTCTTTGCCACGCGCTACCCCGCCGACGCCGGCCTCGCCAACCTGAAACCGCTGATCCACTTCGGCGCCTCGCCGCGCGCCGGCATCGCCCTGGCACAAGCAGCCCGCGCCCTGGCCTTCCTGCGCCGCCGCGGGTATGTCGTGCCGGAGGACGTTCGGGCAGTCGCACACGACGCCCTGCGCCATCGCATCGGACTGAGCTACGAAGCGGAAGCAGAACAAATCACGTCGGAAGATATTATTGACGCCGTGCTCAACGCCGTGCAAGTACCATAAAATACTGTACCATGACTCGCATATTTATTTTCACGCTGCTCGCGCTCGCCGCGTCCTGCGCACCCCACAAAAATCAAACCGCCGGCGGAACCCAATCCGGCCTGCCACTCGACAAAATCAAACTGCCGCCCGGATTCCAAATCCAACTCTGGGCTGAAAATGTCAAAAACGCCCGCTCGCTCTGCCTTAGCCCCGCAGGCACACTCTTCGTAGGCACCCGCGAAGCCGGAAATGTATATGCCCTGAAAGATACCGACGGCGATTACAAGGCCGACCAACGCTACACGCTCGCTACCGGACTAAATATGCCCAACGGGGTCGCTTTTAAAAACGGCAGCCTGTACGTGGCAGAAGTAAACAGAATTCTCCGCTTCGATAATATCGAAAATAACCTGGCCAACCCGGGAACGCCGGTGGTGGTGTACGACCAATATCCTACCGAAATGCACCACGGCTGGAAATATATCGCGTTTGGACCAGACGGCAACCTGTACGTCCCGGTAGGAGCGCCTTGTAATGTCTGCGAACGCGACAATCCCATTTTCAGCAGCCTCACCCGCCTCGATGTAGCGCAGGCAAATCCCAAACCGGTCGTAGTACAACATGGCATCCGCAATACCGTCGGCTTTACCTGGCATCCCGTCAATAAAGAATTGTGGTTCACCGACAATGGCCGGGATATGATGGGCGACGAACTGCCGGGCTGCGAACTCAACCACGCTACCCAGGAAGGCCAACATTTCGGATTCCCATACTGCCACCAGGGCAATACGCCCGATCCCAAATACGGCGAAAAACGCCCCTGCACCGATTTCGTGCCGCCCGCGCAAATCCTCAACGCGCACGTGGCGCCCCTCGGATTGGAATTCTACCAAGGCAGCCAATTCCCGGAAGCCTATCGCCGCCAGATCATCCTGGCCGAACACGGCTCCTGGAACCGCACGAAGAAAAGCGGCTACAAACTCAGCCTGGTGCGCCTCGACGAACAAGGAACCTGCGTCAGCTACGAAACATTCGCCGGCGGCTGGCTCCAACCCGACGAATCGGTCTGGGGCCGACCAGTTGATCTGGAACACCTGCCCGACGGATCGCTGCTTGTTTCCGACGACTATGCGGACGCGATTTACCGGATTGTGTATAAAGACAGGTAAACGCCTATTCCAACGTCACTTTCCCGTTTTCCAGCCGCAACACCCCGCGCGGACAGACCTCCGCGCAAATTCCGCAGCCCACGCAACTCGCCCGGCGAATGTCCTGGCCGTGTTGGGCATACCATTTTACGTCTATGCCCATTTCACAATGGGTCGAACAATTTCCGCAGGAAATACACTGCCCGCCATTGGTCGTAATACGAAATCGGGAAAAATGTTTTTGCAAAATACCCAGTATGGCCGCAAGCGGACAACCAAAACGACACCACACCCGATTGCCAAAAATCGGATAAAATCCCGTGCCAACCACCCCGGAAAACACTGAGCCAATCAGAAAAGCGTAGGTTTTGGAAAAAATCGCCGCGTACGAACCCAACAGGGCGCCTTTTTGCCAGGAGTTAATCCACAACACCGCCGTGGTCAGCACAATAAACGCCAGCACCCCGTAGATCAGCCGGCGCTCCAGACGCCAGGCCCGCGATGACTTGTCGGACAGCGTCCGAAAAGGATCGCCGGCAGTCTCTGCCAAGGCGCCGCACCCGCACACCCAGGAGCAGTACCAACGCTTTCCGAAAAACCAAGTCAGCACAGGTACTGCCACAAAACTCATCACGGCGCCCCAAAAGACCAGAAAAACACCGAGATGGGTGTAGTTTTTCGTCAGCCAGTGCACCGTGCCGGGAAATAAATAATCGTATTTCAAGGGCCAGAAATACGTGAAATAAAACTCCGGCTGGTGCATCAAAAGCATCCAGGCGGGAATCAAAAAACTAAAGATCAACTGGAAAAACATCACGGAGACCGTCCGGAACACCTGATACCGGTTGTGCCGGTATTTGAGGATAAACTTAACGCCCATCAGCAAAACCGCCAGGGTGTAGCAGGCGCCATACACAAACCACTGATCGGCAGGCCGCCCGCGCAAACTCCGGCTCAGCGGATCGAACAATTCAATCAACCCCCGCAACATCTCCGGAAACCAATACAAACACACGTAAAAGCCCGTAAGAAACACGCCCAGTATCCATCCGGCTATTCCGCGATTGCGCAATCCATGGAACAGCGCGCGTTCGTCTCGGATACCCGAAGGCATGCCGCGGCGCAGCTCCCAAAAATACCACAGCGCGCCGCCGGAAATCAGCGTCAACGACAGCGTCAAAGATATGGCGGGCGCCCAAGCCCTGCCGGCAGCCCAAGCAGTGAGCAACCACAACAGACCGAGCCCGACGAGCGCCAAGGCGATTTTTTGTCGGATAGTGACTCCGACAGGATGCGGATTGGCGAGCGAAAGGCTGTGCATGGGCGATTGTATAGTGTGATCCAATCCTGTTTTTTCCGCGCGCCGGACGCATTATGCGTCCAACAGCTGCCCGGCATGGGCTTCGGTATCCACTTTCGTAATGATGCGCTCAATCGTGCCTTTTTCATCAATTACAAACGTGGTGCGATGAATGCCATCGTACGTGCGGCCCATGAATTTTTTAGGTCCCCACACGCCATAGGCCAGCGCAACCGCGTGGTCTTCGTCGGCCAACAGGCTGAAAGGCAGGGCGTATTTATCCTGGAATTTCTGGTGCTTTTTTGCTGAATCCGGACTTACGCCGAGGATTTCATAACCGCGGGACTGGAATTGCGCGTAGCCGTCACGCAGGCTACATGCCTCCGCCGTACAACCGGGCGTGTCGTCTTTCGGATAAAAGTACAGCACCAGTTTTTTGCCTTGATAATCCGACAAACGCGTGGTTGTACCTTTTTCATTCGGGGCTTCAAATGCAGGAGCCGGATCGCCTTCTTTCAGGTGGAACATATCGTTAGAAATTTTGTATCAGAATGACTGTTGAATTGGCCGCGCAGGCAGCAACAAAGGGATTTTTCACCAAATCAGCCCTGTTTAAACAGGTTTTGCAAAAAAAAGTTTTTGCAAAAAAGAGAGGCCGCCTTTTGCAAGACGGCCTCTGATATGCGTTCTGAACGCGCAAGTGCGCGACTATTTTGTTACAATCACCTTCGCAGTATGGGTTTCCGAACCTGCGCGCAGGTACACGATATACACGCCGTTGGGCAATTCGGGCGTCTGGATACGCAGGCGGTTGTCGCCGGCGTTTGCTTGCAGTTGATTTTGCATCGCGATGCGGCCGGTCAGGTCGGTCAGCAGCATCTCGACCTGCATGTCCTTTGTCGCCTGGAAGTTCAGGTTGAAGAACTCCTGTGCGGGATTCGGGCCAACTTGCAGGTTGAAGATGCCTGCACTTTCCACTTCGCTAAACACCGAACCGGCGCCAGCGTTGTTCCGGTCGGGCGTGGGCGCGCCAAAGTTCTTCAGGCAGCCGGTGATCACCACGTCGTCTATATAGACTTGGTCGTCGTCGGCCGAAGCGTCCGCACGGAAGCGAAGGCGGGTGTTCGCCGTGAAAGGGCCGGGGATGACCACCGATACATCGTAGCGGGTACCATTTACGAATTGCGCGCCGGCATTGAGGTCGGCAACCGTCGTGTAAGAAGAGCCGCCGTTGGTGGATATCTGCAGCCAGAAATCTTCGCCATTTTCAAAGCTCACCGTAATAAAGGAGAACGCGACGGTCAGCTCATCGTAAGAGGTACAGTTCTGGTTCGTCGTGGTCATCACCGACGTACCCGTGTTGTCGCGCAGTTGGATACTCCAGGTAGGCGATTTCGCATACGCAGCATTGCTGATGCGGGCGCAGTCTGTACCGCCGTCAACCCAGATTCCCCAACCGGCGTCGAAATTATTGCTGTTGATCGCACCGTACGTACACCCGCCGCCACCGCCGCCGCCGCCGCCGCAGTCATTCAGACAAGCCGCATTGTACACTTCATTGCGGATGCGGTCGCCCGGTTGCTGGCCGAAGCCGTTGTTGAAATTGATGCCAACGCCGTTCACGAGGTGGCAGTAGCTCATCACCGTGCCGCCGTTTGTCGGCAGGGGGGCCGTACAGCCTTCGCTATAGCCTGCCGTGGGGCCGCATCCGTCAATGGCCGTGTTATTGCCATTCCAGGAACAGGCGTGGGTGTGCGGAGAACCGAGGTTGTGGCCGATTTCGTGGGAGATGACTTCGATCGTCCAGGAATAGGTCGGCACATTTTGGTACGTCGAGTTGATGCTGCTGTAGCCCACGCCGTAGTAGGCGTTACAGAGCACGTCGAGGTACGCCACGCCGCCGAGGCCATTGATGCCTACAAGGTGGGCGAGGTCGCCGTTGTACACGCCGTTTTTCGCATTGCGGAACTGCGTGAGGTAGTTGCTGGCGCTCGGGCCGGTGTATGGATCCGTTACGTCCCATACCAGCAGGTCATGCAGCACGACATTCACGGTTTCATTGGTGTACAGCGCAGACACCTGGCTAAATACGCCGGTCATATAGGTCACGACATTCGCCACGCTGCCTTTGTTTTGGAAAAGTGTAAAATCCGTTTCTACGAACATCCGCACGCAGTTGGTCGGGCCGGCGCGATCCGTCACGCCGGAAGCTGCTTCGCCGATGCGGTGGAGTTCGTCGTCGGTGAAGCACGTAAAGCCGCTATCGCCCTGCAGGTCGGTCACCGAGTACAAAACATGCTTTTTTTCACGGTTTCCGGGGATTGCGCCGATTACATACTGTGCATCCGCGGTAGAGATCGTGCCGATCACTTCATTTTCGAATACGCTGATTGCGACCAACGACTCCTGGTCGCCTTGAACGATCCCCCAGAAGTGCACGCCCCGGTCAAAGCTGCTAAGCGCTTCACCCGTACTGGCGACATGCACCTGAAAGGCGTCCGAGAAATTTTTTGCCGGCACGAGATCCAGCGCCAATACGTCACCATTTGCCATCGGCAGCGTCAGCGTCAGCGGATTGCCAGCCAGGGCGCGCACGGCCTGCACTTGGGCGGCGTCCCAGGAGAGTACCGTACCGGTGCGGAGGGCGGGGCCGATTTCCGGAGCGGCCGTCAAATTTTCCGCTTTCTCCGAAAACAGGGATAATTTTTGAAAATCACTCCCGGCGTCGGCGACCATTTGCGGGATCGGCTTTAAATTTTGGGCAGCGGCCAAGAAGGTGACCAATAAAAAGGGCAGGAATAGGATTTGTTTCATAAAAAAAAATAATACGGTTGATGAAATACAGGTTAAAACTTTTCACCGATTTTAAGGTGGTTCGATTTTTTCTGCCGGGGTGTGGCAGCGCCTCAGCGTTTTTCCCCGTAAGCCAAATCGCCCGCATCGCCCAGTCCCGGGACGATATAGGACTTGGCGGTAAGCTCTTCGTCCACCGCACCGACCCAGATATGCGCTTTCGGATGCCGACGGCGCACCGCCTCGAGGCCGGCGGCGCTGGCGATCACCGCAGCGATATGGATTGTGGCGGGCTTTCCGTACACCAGCAGCCGATCCAGCACCAAATTCAAGGAAGAGCCG
>JBEIDF010000127.1:0-10786 GCA_040383605.1 Lewinellaceae bacterium | reverse complement strand
TGTCTGGCTCAAAAAGTCCCATTTTCCGCCATACTTTGCGATTTTTTTTGACCATAGCGCTGCTATGGCCTGCAAAAAATCGCTTCGTCTGGCGAAAAATGGATCCTTTTTTGGCTCAGACGCGACCTGCTAACCAGTTACACAAAAATAAGGAATGAGGCCGTCGCATAAGTTACAACACCACCAAATATTCAAAATATCATTTTGAAAATCAGCCGGGAAAGTGTCGGCGTGACTCGAAGTCGCGCCGACACTATGCTCGATCAAAATTTTATTTTTTTAATTGATTGCGTTGAATCCTTGTGATACCGCCACATTCAACCTATTTCTTCGGCCCAATCCCCAATCCGAAATCCCCAATCCGAAATCACAGAAACTCCGAGGGTGTTTTCCCAAACCGCTCTTTAAATCTTTTGGTAAAATAGCTTCCGTGGTCCAGTCCAACAGCATTTGCCACTTCGGCGACGGTGAGGTACACTTGATTTTCGAGTAGATAGCGGGCTTTGTTCATTCGGGCTTCTGTGAGGTATTCGTGCGGCGACCGGCCGGTGTACATTTTAATGCGGTTCCGGAAGGTGCGTTCGCTTTCTGCCATTTGGAAGGCGAGGTCAGACACTTTTATATGCGAGCCGGCGATATTTTTTCCGATTATCACGTCGAGTTCTTTCAGCCAGCGCGCGCGGAAGGAGTTTTCTGGTTCTTGTGCGTAGGTCGGGTTGGTTTGCGTCGAGTTGCCGTAGATTGTTTTTCTGCGTTGGTTGTTCGTGAGCATAGTCGCAATGCGGGCGAGGAACTCGTCTTTTTCGAAGGGTTTGATGATATACCCGTCCACGCCCATGCGCAGTGCTTGCATCACCTGCGGTTTTTCCGAGTGTGCCGTAAGAAATATGACGGGCGTCAGGTTTTGTTTTTTTTCCCGGAGGCTGTAGAGGAGTTCGAGGCCGTCCATTACGGGCATGACGAGATCGCTGACGATTAAATCGGCTTCCGTTTGATCTAACCATTCGAGTGCTTCCCGTCCGTTGGAGACGAAGGCTATTTGGTATCGTTCTGCGAGTAGTTCAGAGAGATATGCGCGCATATCCCCATCGTCTTCCACCACGAGTATTCTTCCGGTTATTGTACCGGATTGTCCGAGTTCCTTGCTGCGAATTTGGTCAAGCATATAAACATCATTTTATTGTGTAGCGCCAGATGCTTGGGATCCGGGCAGTCCGGTTCCCGCCGGTTTAGTCACAAAGTTGAGTAAATGCAGGCGAGTAAATCGGCGGGATGGTGCAAGAAATCGGTAATTATAAAACGGATTAATGAAAAAGATTGACTTTTAAAGGTGGATGCTTTTTGGGTATAAAGTGTGATTCGATCCCGGTTGGGTTTTCAAACAGGGGATACGAACTTGAAAAGTAGTTCCCTGATTTTGGGTGCTTTCTGCGATAATATCGCCGCCGAGTGCGCGCGCGTACGCGCGGCTGGCGGCCAGCCCGATGCCGAGTCCTTTTGTTTGTTTACTTGCGGGCGCCCGGAAGTAGGGTTCAAAGATCAGATCAAGGTATTCCGGGGCGATACCGATCCCGGTATCGCGGACGGTTAGCATCAGGGCCGCATCCGGCGTGGCATCCATTTCGAGGGTGATATTTCCGCCCTCCGGCGTGAATTTTAGGGCGTTTTGGAGAAGATTATCAAGAATTCTTTCCAGTTTTTCACCATCGGTATGAACAACCAGGGAATCGGGTAATCGTTGTTCCAGTTGGAATGCAATTTTATTTTTTTCAGCCTCTGTTTCATAGTCTGTGCAAATAGCTGATAAACAGGATGCTGCCTCAATGGGCTGAATTTTCAGCGGCGTTCCATTGGCGGAGAGTTGGCTAATTTCAAGAATATCATCTACTAAGCGGTTGATTTTTTGCGCGTTGCGCAGAATGCGTTGTAGCTGATTTTTTTGTGTTTCGGTAAAATGAGGCGCACGGAGCAAGTCGCCGGTTGGACCAATAATAAAAGATAGCGGGCTTCGAAGGTCGTGGCTGATATTTTGGAAAGCGCGTACGTTTCCTTCCTGGAGGCGTTGGAGCGTTTCCAGGCGTCCGACGAGTTGATTTCGTTCTTGTTGAGCCTGGCGTGTTTTTTTCCGTTCGGCTGCAGCTTCCTGCTGTTTTTTTCGCAGGTAATAAGCGCCTCCAAGGCCGAAAAACATCGCAATACCGGTATAGGCTGCTCCCCAGCCTGGAGGCTGTTTATGTTGGCTGAATATAGGACTGGGGTTCAGATCAAACTGTTTGATTTGATCCGGCGTCTTTTGTGCGTGTGCGCTGCATGCAGGTAGTATCCAGCATAGCGTACCCCATTTAAAAATTGCACTGAATGCAAATAATTGGCTGATTAGGTAATTACGCATCATACATACTTGGTTTCGCGTGATTGCGATTCATAATGGCCTTTGCGTTGCGCAGGCACACAGCGATATTTTCCGCTGAAGCCGACGTATCAGGCTCTACACGGGAGCATAAATTTTCATCCGGCCTCGGAGCGCATAAAGTTATGCGGCGATTTTTTAAAATTTATTCATTTTCTGCCAATTTTCCGAATAGTGCCAAATTAATGCCGATTTTTTGCATCGGAAGGAAGTTGGCTGTGTAATTGCCGAATCGTTTCCGGTTTTTTCCGAATACTTCCGGGCATACTGCGTCCCTTTGCAGCACCCCAAATTCCGGGTGGCTTATCCTCATCTGTTTTTCCATGCAACACACACTCCTTCCTTTGGCGGCCCGTCCGCCCTGACGGTTGCTGATTGTTTGGGCTGGTACAAGCCCATTTGCGTAACCTCATCATTTTATAACCTGTATAACCGCTCTCTTTTCTCATGAAACACAGTAACCTTAATTTACCGTTAACCGCCATTTATGCGCGGCTTTCAAAAATCCTGTTTTTTACATTTATTACAGCGTACGTATTAACCTGCGCGCCGCTTGCGGCTCAAACGCAAATCGGATCTGATATAGACGGCGAGGCGCCGACTGATCTTTCAGGCCAGGCAGTGGCCTGCTCTTCCGACGGAACGGTTGTTGCAATCGGAGCGCTTCAGAATGATGGGAATGGCGGCAACTCCGGCCACGTGCGCGTGTATGCCTGGAATGGAACTGCCTGGGTTCAACGTGGTACTGATCTGGAAGGTGTCTCCGGTTCGGATGTGTTCGGCTCTTCGGTAGCACTGTCTTCAGATGGAACCATTGTAGCGATCGGAGCACCAGAAAACGATGGTAACGGTGTCAATTCCGGTCATGTCCGGGTATTTGTTTGGAATGGAAGTGCCTGGGTTCAACGCGGCAGCGCCATAAACGGTGAAGCGGCAGGCGATCTGAGCGGATCTGCTGTTGATCTGTCGTCCGATGGATCCATTCTCGCGATCGGAGCTGGCCAAAATGACGGTAACGGCAGTAATGCCGGTCATGTACGCGTATTCGCCTGGGACGGAAGTGGTTGGATTCAACGCGGCGGCGATATAGACGGCGAAGCGACCCTGGATGATTTCGGCGGGCGGGCAATCGCCTTGTCTGCAAATGGCAATATTCTTGCAGCAGGAGCCCGATCGAATGATGGCAATGGCTTTAATGTGGGGCATGCACGGGTGTTCGAGTGGAATGGCAGCACTTGGATTCAACGCGGTAGTGATATTGACGGGGAGGGAGAGAGCGATAATTTTGGCGTGTCTTTGTCGTTGTCCGCTGATGGCGCCGTCCTCGCGGTTGGTGCAAACCAAAACGACGGTGCTGGCGCCAATGCTGGCCATACGCGTGTGTTTACTTGGAGCGGTAGCACCTGGGTTCAACGTGGATCTGATATCGACGGCGAAGCAGCGGGCGATGAATCGGGTATATTCCTGTCGCTTTCTGCTGATGGCGAGCTGCTTGCAATCGGCGAGCATAGAAATGATGCGAATGGCAGTAATGCCGGTCAGGTACGCCTGTTTGTCTGGAATGGCAGCGCTTGGGCTCAGCGTGGCCAGGATATTCTCGGCGAAGCGGCAGGCGATGAATTTGGACGCTCCCTGGCCCTCTCCGCCGCCGGCGGTATCCTCGTCGTTGGTGGCCCCCGAAACGATGCTGGCAACGCAAGCTCAGACAATCGCGGCCACACGCGGGTGTTCAGCTTGTGCCCTTCGCTCTCGCTGCTTTCGCTTACGAATTCCAATATGGTGCACGCAACGGCAAAAATCTACCTCGAAGCAAATCCAGACCCGGCGGATATCGTGAACTACAGCTGGACGAGCAGCAATACAGGCATCGCCACGGTCAGCGGCGCACCTTCTCCCCTGGATCCGCAGATTTACGGAGAAATTACCGGCGTTGCGCCGGGTTCTGCCACTATTACCTATTCCGTTACCTTGACGGACGGTTGTGAGCTCTCCGAATCCTTCGAAGTTACGGTGGAGCCGCTGCCCGCTTTGCAGGGCAGTATCTTACCCGCCTCGCAAAATTGCGGTTCCACAGTAAGCTATACCGTAGAGGTCGGCGATAGTTTTTTCGATATCAGCGGGATGCAGTTCAGTGTGGAATGGGACAGCGAACAACTGGAGTTCGTCAGCCTGAATGCGCCAAATATCAACGGCCAGCCAGTCGTCACTGCAAACGGCACAGACTACCTAACCTTTGCTTGGGCGGACGATCCGCTCGCAACAGAAGGGGTTGACCTGCCCAACGGCACGGCGCTGATTACCGCTGTTTTTAAAGTCATTGATAATTCAACTCCAGCCACGATCAGTATCACCTCCAACCCAACCGCCATCGAGGCCACCAACGCTGCGGGCGCTGCCTGTACGCCCACTGTAAATGCGCCGGTTAACCTGACGGTTATCCCGGTGACGATCTCGCCGGGCGCCATTAGCCCGGTCTGCACAGGCAGTACCTCCGCTGTATTGCCATACACCATGCCTGCTGCGCCCGCGCCCCAAGGAAATGAATATACGATTGATTTCGCCAATCCAGCAATTTCTGATGTGGCGTACACCGCCCTGCCCGCCAGTCCGATCACCTTGGTCTTGCCCGGAAATCTACCGCCAGGCGTCTATACCGCTACCCTGAAGGTGCGACTCGACGGCGATTGTGAAAGCACGGATTATCCGCTTAGTATCACCGTTGAACCCGATCCAACGATTTCGATCAGCGGGGGCGCAACGGTCTGCGTCGGCGGGTCGGTCACGCTGACGGCAACGCCCGGCGGCGGCACGGGAACCTGCACGATCCAGTGGCAGTCGTACGACGGCGCCAACTGGAACGATCTGGCCGGCGAAACCAACGCGACGTACACCCCGCCGACAAGCAGCGTGGGGGCCGTCCAATACCGCGCGACCTACAGTTGCACGGGCGGGGGCTGCGATGGGGCGGTTTCCGGCACGCAAACGGTGACGGTAGTAGCCGATCCGACGATTTCCATCAGTGGGGGCGCAACGGTCTGCGTCGGCGGGCCGGTTACGCTGACGGCAACGCCCGGCGGCGGGACGGGAACCTGCACGATCCAGTGGCAGTCGTATGACGGCGCCAGCTGGAACGATCTGGCCGGCGAAACCAACGCGACATACACCCCGCCGACAAGCAGCGTGGGCGCCATTCAATACCGCGCGACCTACAGTTGCACGGGCGGGGGCTGCGATGGGGCGATATCCGGCACGCAGACGGTGACGGTAGTGGCCGATCCGACGATTTCGATCAGCGGGGGCGCAACGGTCTGCGTCGGCGGGCCGGTTACGCTGACGGCAACGCCCGGCGGCGGGACGGGAACCTGCACGATCCAGTGGCAGTCGTACGACGGCGTAAACTGGAACGATCTGGCCGGGGAAACCAACGCGACGTACACCCCGCCAACAAGCGGCGTGGGCGTAATTCAATACCGGGCGACGTACAGTTGCACGGGCGGGGGCTGCGATGGGGCGGTTTCCGGCACGCAAACGGTGACGGTAGTAGCCGATCCAACGATTTCGATCAGCGGGGGCGCAACGGTCTGCGTCGGCGGGTCGGTTACGCTGACGGCAACGCCCGGCGGCGGGACGGGAACCTGCACGATCCAGTGGCAGTCGTACAACGGCGTAAACTGGAACGATCTGGCCGGGGAAACCAACGCAACGTACACCCCGCCAACAAACAGCGTGGGCGTAATTCAATACCGTGCGACCTACAGTTGCACGGGCGGGGGCTGCGATGGGGCGGTTTCCGGCACGCAAACGGTGACGGTAGTAGCCGATCCGACGATTTCCATCAGTGGGGGCGCAACGGTCTGCATCGGCGGGCCGGTTACGCTGACGGCAACGCCCGGCGGCGGGACGGGAACCTGCACGATCCAATGGCAGTCGTACGACGGCGCAAACTGGAACGATCTCGTCGGTGAAACCAACGCGATGTATACCCCGCCAACAAGCGGCGTGGGCGCAATTCAATACCGCGCGACCTACAGTTGCACGGGCGGGGGCTGCGACGGGGCGATATCCGGCACAGAGACGGTGACGGTGGTGGCCGATCCGGTTTTGACGCCACCGAGCCTGTCTTTATCCTCCTTATGTCCGGATAGCAGTTCCGTCATTTCGGTAACTGCAAGCGGCGGGACGGGGACTTTTTCCTATCAGTGGCAGTATTTCGATGGTATTGCCTGGGCAGCGGTATCGAATAACACGCCGGCTGGCGCGGTGTACGCCAACGCTTCAACGCCTTCGATGAGCATTTCAGGGGTGGACAATCCGGGCGCCTACCCGTATCGCTGCATCGTGATGCAAAGCGGGGTAGGGTGCGATGAACTGACCAGCGCCTCCGCTACGCTGACGGTCACGCCGTGCTTGTATTTTGACGGCCTGCTTATCTGGTCGCGCGACAGTTTGAGCGGAATCGCCAACGCCAGTGTGGCACTAACCGGCGCTGCCACCGACAGCGACGGCCCGACAACCTCGGCGGGCGGATACCACTTGGTTGCACCGGTCGCGAGCGGAAATTTCACCATTACGCCCAATAAACCCTGGTCGAATGCCAATGCGGCGGCGCGCAACGCCAGCCTGCTAAACGGCGTGGATGTGGCGGATGCCAGCCGGATCACCCAGCATGTGGCTGCCAGCAATTTTTTTACCGACCCGGAGGATTTAGTCGCTGCCGATGTGAACCGCAACAACCTTGTTTCAACGCAGGATGCAGCGCTTATCAACCAGGCCCTATTGGGCCGTCCGCTGGCCTTTTTGCAATACAACAAATCCTGGCGATTTATCCCCACCGGCCATGTGTTGCCGAAAAATCCGAGCGGCCCGCCTCTGTTTCCCACCCCGGCATCTTTCTGGGGTTTTCCGGAATCCCGCACCTATACCGGCGTGGATACCGATCAGGCCGACCAGCATTTTTACGGGATCAAAATTGGCGACGTGGTGGCGACGAATGCGAATCCGGCCGGGCAACGCCCCGGCGGCGCGCCGATGTCTTTAATTTGGGCTGCATCAGATTTTGATTTGATGCAGGATGAGGAAATAGAAGCGGTATTCAGCACCCATGGATTTGCAGACCTTGCGGCGGTTCAATTTGCGATTGGTTTCGATACCACGCAATTGGAATATTTATCCACCGCCGTGTCCCCAGGTTTGCCTTTTGGCGAGGGCGCCTTTGGCGCGTTTACCCTGGACGAAGGGAATATTCGATTTGCCTGGTCCTCAGCGACCGGTGCGTCCGTTCAAAACTATACATCGGCGTACCGACTCCGGTTTCGGGTGCGGATGGGCGGCGGTAAACTGAGCGAGGCGCTATATTTGGATGCGGCCGCCCTGCAGCCAGTGGCGTACAGTCCGGACTTGATCCCGGCCGCGGTGCGGCTTCGGTTTATACCGGATTTGCCCGCGCGCCCGCGCGAAGACCAGGCAGGGCCGGAAGCACAGGACGCTGTGCTGTACCAGAACCGGCCGAACCCTTTCCAGGATCAGACAACGATTGGATTTATGCTGGCGCGCGACGGCGAAGCCCGATTGCGGGTATATGACGCCGATGGGAGGCTGCTTTTTGAAAATAGCGCCCATCGCGCGGCAGGCTACCACGAGATAGACGTGGCGCTGAATCCGGCGCGTTGCCGCGGACTGCTTTACTACGAATTGAGAACCCCGGAGCGCGTGTTGAGTCGGAAGATGATCGCGCGGTCTTTCCATTGATTTTGCAGGGAAGATGCTGTTGGATTTAGGTGGACGGCCATGCAAAGGCAAGCCGGAATCCTTTATTCCAACAGCTTTCCTGTAGAATATGGACAACAAAATAGTTACCAATTACGACCCGTTTATGGATGGATTTCTTTTTAATACAATAAAAAAACCATTGCGGCACGCGCAATGGTGCCTGTTTATCTTGGCTATGTCGGTCAATATGTCGGCAGGTCGGACTGCGTGGGATGTTGATCCGCCGCCGCACACGTTGCGCGACGCCCGTTGCGATGCGCCGGCGCCTGTTATTATTTCAATGACGAATTCGGACCGTGTGCACGTAGGCGCTGCCAATTTTCTACTCGTCAGCGGGTTGATTTCCGGCGATATTGCCGCTTATTCATGGTCGAGCAGCAACCCTGCTGTCGCCGCCGTGTCAGATGCGCAACCGCTGGAGGTGCGAATAAACGGGTTGATGCCGGGAATTGTTGAAATCCATTATTCCGTCACCCTGACAGATGGCATGGAAAGCGAAGCAAATTTTGCATTGGCGGTAACTCCGGCGCTTCGGCTTGCAGTCCAAACCGACACCGCTGCTATTCGCTGCGGTGATCTCTTTACTCTGGAGGTAGTCGCAGCCGATTATTTTGACCATCTGCTTGCCTTGCAATTCAGCGTCAATTGGGATCCCGCCGTGTTGCAAATGTTATCGGCATCCGCAGCGCCTATCGGCCTCGCATCCCCCGTTACTTTTTTGGAGCAGACTGCCGGCTATGCGGCCTTTGCCTGGAATGATGTAGCCTCTGTTTTTGGGGTAGATGCGCCGGATGGAACCGTATTGATGACGCTTCATTTCCGGGTCAAAGGAAATACCAGCACAACGGCGGTCGCAATAACCGATTGGCCCGCCCCGCTGGAAGCCACGAATGCCGCAGCGGTGGCATTCCAACCGGAAACGCCCGCACCGCTCGGGGTAGCGCTCATCCCGTTACAAATAAAAGAAATACCCGATCAGTTTGGGTGTCTGCAAGGTAATTTACCGCCCCTGCTCTTGCACGCCCTGCCTGTTAATGACTCGACTATACTATACGCCTGGAGCGGCGGCGCGGCAGCAGGATTGGCCGATGGCAGCAGCTCGGGGTCAAATCCGTTTATTCCCGGATTTACCGTGGGTTCCATACCCGGTGTCTATCCGGTAAGGGTAATTGCCGAGCGGCAGGGTTGCGCGGACTCGCTCGGGTTTTCTGTGTACGTGCTGGATGCGCCGTCAACGCTCGTCTGCAACGATACTTTGCACTTGTCGCCGGATGCCGACTGCGAAGCGATCCTCACCCCGGATATGCTCCTCGAAGGCGTCAACTATTGTTATGATGATTACCGGGTAGCGCTGATTTACCCGCCCGGCACAGATATCTTTTCGCCGCCCAACAAAGTAAATGCCACACATTTTGGCAAAACCGTTATGGCGCATTTGATACACACGATCAGCGGAAATCTGTGCATGACCGTGGTGAAAGTGGAAGATAAATTGAGTCCGGCGCTCAACTGCCCGGCTAATCGCACCGTCGCCTGCAGCGAATCTACCGAGCCTGCTTATATCGGTATGGTTTCTATTGCCGATTGCTCGGCCACTACAACGGATACCAACAACCAGATACTGGATAACTTGGCCTGCGGTAATCCGAGACGGATCATTGAGCGCGTATTTCGGGTGACGGACGCCTGGGGAAATCAATCGGAATGTTCCCAGGTAATTACGGTGCTGCCGCTTGAATTGTCCGATGTGGCATTCCCATCGGATATTACCATCCACTGTGAGGCGGCCCATCTCAGTCCGACCGCACCTGCTGCTACGGGTGCGCCTACTTTAAACGGCGTACCGCTTGCAGAAAGCCCGGACTGCGATATAAAAGCAAATTATTCGGACACCTATTATTATGGCTGTCCCGGAAATTATACTATCCTGCGCGTTTGGGGCGTGCTGAACGACTGCCTGCCAATCGGCCCGAATAACCCAATCCATCACATCCAGCGTATTGTCCTGGAAGACTTGACAGGCCCGCAGTTCATTTGTCCCAACGACGTGACGGTGGGTACGGATGCTTTTAATTGCTGTGCTACGGCCATACTGCCGGCTGTAACGGTGACAGAAGGTTGCTCGGCGATCAGCAAGCTGGAAGCCCATGTGACAGGCCTTGACCCAAGTACAGGCAATACCACACACTGGACGGTGAGCGGTCAATTAACCGACTTCCCGGGTAATAACTACTGGACGCCGGATACCCTGGCGGCCTTCCCCAATGCGCAATGCCTGCCAATTGGCGTTTATACGGTGGAATACCGGGCGGCAGACGCCTGCGGCAACAGCTCGACCTGCGCATTTGTGATGACGGTTGCAGATCAGACGCCCCCACAGGTAATTTGCGAGGAATCCACACAGGTCGTATTGGGCGGCAACGGCGAAGTAGTGATCTACGCAGAAACGTTCAATAACGGCTCCTGTGACAACTGCACGCCGGCTGACCTGCTCGACTACGCCATCGTGGAAAGCGACGAAAGCACGGGCGTGTTCCCGACGGATGCCCAGGGCAACCCGCTGCCGAGCGTGTCCTTCGACTGCCAGGAAGTAGGCACGCAAACGGT
>JBEIDF010000126.1:0-10834 GCA_040383605.1 Lewinellaceae bacterium | reverse complement strand
GATCCTCTCCTACTACACCCTATCCGAATACTTCTTCGCCGGCAAGACCCTGGGGAAGTGGATTACCAAGACCCGGGCAGTCACCATATATGACGAACGCCTGGATTTCAAAACAGCCCTCGGCCGAAGCCTCTGCCGACTGATCCCCTTCGAAGCCTTCTCCTTTCTGGGCGACCGCCCGACCGGATGGCATGATCGGTTTTCGGGGACGAAGGTGGTGGAGGATGGGGGAGCGTGGCAAAATTGACTTGACTTGTCCTAAAATAGGTTTACACAAAAAGTAAACATTGACTTGTCCTAAAATTAGTTTGTATAAAAACTCCAATTAAATGCTTTAATTAAACAAAATACTATGCGCTCTGGCAGTATCCCGGCATTTCAGGTCGCCGGAGACCAAACAATAAAATAAGGAAATTTAATTATGTATCTGTTTTTCGACACCGAAACAACTGGGCTACCACAAAACTGGAAGGCACCAGTAACAAACACCGCTAACTGGCCACGTATGGTACAATTGGCATGGCTTCAATATAATCGTACAGGCCACCTGGTTGCGTCTGGCAATCATATAATTCGACCAGTCGGATTCACTATCCCTGTTGATGCAGCACAAGTTCATGGCATCACAACAGAGAAGGCCCTTGCAGTTGGAGAGCCTCTGGCAAACGTGCTTGATGCGTTTCAAAAAGTTTTGAGCGCCTCCACGGTACTTGTCGCCCACAACATGAGCTTTGATGAAAAAATTCTTGGCGCTGAGTTTTTAAGAAATAACAGAGCAAATTACCTTGTTGGCAAAAAGAAAGTGTGCACAATGGAAAGCAGCACCAATTTCTGCGCATTACCCGGCCCATATGGATACAAATGGCCTAAACTTCCGGAGTTGCATTACAAACTTTTTAGGACTGGCTTTGCAGAAGCCCACAACGCTGCAGTGGATATACAAATCACTGCAAAATGCTTCTGGGAGCTGAAACGCTTAGGTGTAGTGTCTGGTTAGCCTAATTCAAATTGTTCATCTGATACTAAAAATAGTTTATTTTTGCATTCGCATTAATCTGCTCAACGACTTAGAAATCTACCATAAGATCAACCGAGAACTGTTATGTGTTATTTAATAATTTAAGCCTCAGTTATTGGTCAATAGATGTGCAATCGTCACCGTATTATGCAGTAAATTCTATGGGATTTATATACTGTGTTACCTGTTGGCATCCGAGCATATCGAGGCGTGGAAGAACAACCGGCTACATTCTATTTTATCCTTTTTAACGCTCAGAGTATTTGACACACTAATGTGTACATTCCCCATACCTCCAAATATCCCTCGTTCCCATTTTTTTTATACCATTATGCATCAGCATACTTTTTTAAACAGTACCTAACTTTAGCGTAATTTCCCTCATTTATCAAGCAATCCATTTTAATCCTTTCATCCTGTAAAGAGAAGTGAGCAACGCTACCAATAAAATTGATTTTCCCTCCCTCTGGGCTGCCTACAACTTCGCCCCGAACCCGCAGCAGGAAGCAGCGATCCTCCATACTGAGGGTCCACTTTTCCTAACGGCTGGCCCCGGTTCAGGCAAAACCCGAGTGCTCCTTTGGCGCACCCTGAACCTGCTCGTCTATCACGGCGTGAAACCGGAGGAAATATTCCTCTCTACTTTCACCGAAAAGGCTGCGCACCAACTAAAGGAAGGACTCCAAACGCTTCTCGGCTTGGTCACCAACCTGACCGGCAAACCGTTCGACATTTCGAAAATGTCTATCGGAACGGTACATTCCATTTGCCAAAAAATCATCCAGGACCGCCGTTTTACCGCCGATGGAGGTCGGCTAAGCCCGCCCATCCTTTACGACGAACTTAAACAATATTTCCACCTCTACAACCGCCGTTTTTGGAACGAACTCCTCGAAGTAGCTGGGTTCCCGGATGAAGAAACAGCCCAAAGGGTCATCAACAAGTATCTCGAGAACAAAAACGTCTACTCAAGGCACGAGGCTGTTTCAAATTGTATCAAACTCTTTAACCGATTTTCCGAAGAATGCCTCGACCCGATGCATATGGAGCACAAGGGTGAACCGGAACTGCAAGCGCTTCTGAAGATGTACCAGCATTACCTCCATAGTCTGAACCACAATCCACGGGTACCCATCGCCGACCTCTCCCTTCTACAGCAGAGGGCACTAATAACCATTGAAGCTTTTGAGGGCTCGGGCAAGGTTTTTAAACATATCATAATCGACGAATATCAGGATACCAACAACATCCAGGAACGCATCTTCTTCGCACTCGCCAAAGGCCACCACAACATCTGCGTCGTGGGTGATGACGACCAGGCTCTTTACCGTTTCCGCGGGGCCACCGTGGAGAACCTCGTCGAGTTTGAAGACCGGTGCCAAAAACACCTCGGCCAAGAGCCCACCCGCATCGACCTTTCCATCAACTACCGCTCCAAGCAAAACATCGTGGAGTTCTACAAGGACTTCATGAACCGCAGCAACTGGCGCAAGTCCGACGGCTCCGGCTCTCACCGGGTTGTCGGCAAGGCCATCGAGGCCCATAACCAAGAGAATAACACGTTCGTCGTTCGAACCCAGAAGAAATCAACGCTTGAAATTTACAAAGAAATCGCCGCCTTCGTTCAACAGTTGAAGGCCTCCGGAAAAGTTGAAGACTACAACCAAATCGCCTTCCTCTTCCCGGCCATGAAGGGCAACTCCCGCGTCCAGGGCTTTAAAACCGCCCTCGAAAGCCTCGGCATACCCGTGTACGCACCACGCGCCGGGCGCTTCCTCGAAGTCGAAGAAGCCCGCGCCATCTACGGCCTCCTGTTCCACATTTTCGGGCGCCCCAGCCACCAGGGCAGCGCCAGTGCCGGGTTGCAGGAGTTCCGCGACTGGACCAACAACTGCATGGCCTTTGCAGAACGACTCATGCAGGACGATATCCACCTGGCTACCTTCGTGAAAGACAGACAAACCGAACTCGCCACCATCCTGCACGACTACGAGTTGCTGCTCCAACACACCGAAAAGAAAAAATGGCCCATCGACGAGCCGTTCCGGGAAGAAAAGATCCGCGAACTCGCCGCCATCACCGGCCTTTCTACCAAAGCGCGTCAAAGCCTTACAGGAAGATCCTTTGTTAAGGCCATCCAGGCCAGTGTGCTCAACAAACGCCCTTTCACCCTCCAATACATCATCAACCGCCTCACCTCGCTCGACTGGAGCATCCTCGACCTCTTCTACCAACTCACCGGCTTCGACCACTTCCGAAAAATGTTCGAACTGGCCGAAGACGGCACCGACGAAGGCCCCATCTGCAACCTCGGTCTCATCACCCAATACCTTGCACGTTTCAACGAAGAATACTCCCCCATCCTCTCAGCCAGTTTCCTTCAGGACGATAAGTTCGTCCATACCTTCTTCGGTTCCTTCACCTACGCACTCTGGCGTCGGGGCGAATCCGAGTTTGAAAACACCGACGACCCCTTCCCCAAGGGCCGGATACCTTTCCTCACCATCCACCAGTCCAAAGGACTGGAATTCCCCGTGGTCGTCATGGGAAGCCTGTACCGCGTGGAACGGGAGCCCGACAAAGCGGAGTGCCTGATCCGCGAATTGCTCGGCAAAGAAGGGGAACCCCTCGACCGTATCGCCCATTTTGACAACATGCGCATGTTTTACGTCGGACTTTCCCGTGCTGAAAACCTGCTCGTTTTACCCAACCCGTCAGGCAGGGGCATCAGCACCTCGGAGCCTTTCAAAACCATCCTCAATGAAGGAAGCCTTCCCCTGCTGGAAGAATTCAACCTCGACACGCTGCCGGAGGCCAAAACCAAACGCGAGGATCTCGGCCGTTTCTATTCCTACACCGGCGACTACCTCTCGTACCAGCAGTGCCCGCGCTCCTACATGATCTTCCGGAAATACGGGTTCGCACCTTCGCGCTCTCTCACCATGTTTTTCGGCAGCCTCGTACACCGCACCATCGAAGACCTGCACCGCCTGCTCATGCACGAACGCTCCCTCAAAACTGAAAAATCATGAAGACCCAGGAAATCGAAGAAAAAATCAGGGAGTTTTTCGAAGACAACTACGAACTACTCGCCCTTGAAAGCGGCCATACCGTCACGGAAGACGTCAAAAAAATCGCCCTTCAGCAGGTGCTCTTCTACTTCAAGAAGATGCGCCACGTGGCAGAACGGGTAACGGATACCGAAGTGCGGCTCACCCTACCCAGTCAGACCACGCCCGAAGGCCGCACCTTCACCATCGAAGGCATCGTGGACATCGTGCGGGAAGGCGATGAAACCTGGATGTACGACATCAAAACGCACGACCCGGAGTTCGTACAAGCCAACCGCGACTTTTACGAAAAGCAGCTCAACGTGTATGCCTACATCTGGCAAGGTTTGCGCGGACAACCGCTCGACCATACCGCCGTCATTTCCACCGATTTCCCCAAAGACCTGAAAGAAGCCATGCGGGACAACGATTTTTTCCGCATCAACGAAGCCGTGGAACGGTGGAACCCGGAGATCATCATCCCCTACCACCCCGAACACGTGGCTGAAACCATCCGGGACTTCGCCAAAACGGTGGACAAGATCGAAAACCACCGCTTCGCTCCACCGCCTGCCGAAAAACTGGACGAAAAAATGCCCGGCTCCAACTCCCGCTTCGGGCGCCGAATCTGCCGCCGCTGCGACGCGCGTTTTTCCTGCAACGCCTACCGGCAGTACATTTTCAAAAGCGGCACTACCTTGCAGTCTGACTACCAAAAGTTCATCACCGATCTGGCGGACGATGCCGACCAGGAAGACTGGATCAACGGCAACCTGCAGGCACCCAATTTCGACAACCGAAACCAACGTTAAAACAAACAAGCTCCCGTTTCCATGGCTCACGAACGACTACGCCCATCCTTTCACCTCGATGAAGAACGCATCGCCCAATTGCGCCAGTTGGTGCCGGAAGCTTTTGCCGACGGCAAAATCAACTGGGAAACCCTGCGCGAAGCCCTGGGCGACCACCTCGAAAGCGACGGCCCCGACGCGGAGCACTTCGGCCTCTTCTGGCCGGGCAAACGCCAGGCACGCCGCATCGCCTCCATCCCAAGCACCGGCACCCTCGTACCGGTGTACGGTGAAGGCCTCAAAGCCGACGGCACCCCCGATACCGATGGGCACAACGATTCGGGCAACATCTTCATTGAAGGTGAAAACCTTGAAGTGCTCAAGCTCCTGCAAAAAAGCTACGCCGGCCGCATCAAGATGATCTACATCGACCCGCCGTACAACACCGGCAACGACTTCATCTACGACGACGACTTCACCGAACCCCTGCAGGAATACCTCCGCCGTACCGGACAGGTGGACGAGGAAGGCAAAGCCCTCACCACCAACAAACGCCCCGATGGACGATTTCACTCGAAGTGGCTCAGCATGATGTATCCGAGGTTGAAATTGGCTTGGAATCTTTTAAAGCCTGAGGGGGTGATTTTTGTGAGTATCGACGATAATGAGGTACACCATTTAAGGGGGCTGCTGAATGAAATTTTTGGTGAGGAAAATCTCATTGGAAATTTGGTTTGGGAAAAATCAAAAAAAGGTGATGCAAAGTTCATTAGCGTTTCCCACGAGTATGTTTTGGTTTATTCCAAAAACATTGAAGTATTGAAACAAAAAGGGATTTGGCGAATAAAAAAAGATGGAGCAGAAGAAGTACTTGAAAAATATGAAACTTTAAAAAAAGAATTGAACAACAACCACGATGAGATTCGGGTTGCAATGATGAATTGGTACAAGGGAATGGAAGAGTCAGACCCAAGAAAAAAACACAAACATTATAATTATTCAGATGATAGAGGCCTTTATTTTGCCGATAATTTTGCTGGGCCAAATGATGGAAGGAAGTCTCGCCCGCGATATGAAATAATACACCCCATTACAGGAAAACCATGCAAAAAACCCGCGACAGGTTGGCGTTGGGAAGAAAGCAAAACTATAGAAGCTTTAAAAGCCACCCCACCTCTCATTCATTTTGGTGCTGATGAGAGCACAATTCCATGTAGAAAAAGCTATCTATTTGAAATTGCAACAGAACCATTTGCTTCAGTGTTTTATCAAGATGGTCGCTCTGCAACAAAAGAAGTTGATTCTTTAATTGGGAAAGGAGCATTTGATTTCCCAAAGGACACCGATGTTTTGGCAAGTTTTATAGACTTAGTAGGAGACAAAAATTGTATAATTTTAGATTTCTTCGCCGGCTCAGGATCTACTGCACATGCCGTGTTTAAACAAAATGAAAAAGACGGTGGCAATCGGAAGATTATAACGGTTCAAATGGCAGAGCCTATAATTAAAGACAGTGCTGCAGCAAAGTTGGGTTTTGCTAAGATTTCAGAAGTTACACTAGCGAGAATAAAGGCCAGCCTGGTTGCCGTTTACCAAGCCCGTCGGATAAATGACACTGGGGTAAAAGTATTTAGCCTGACCCCATCCGCATTCAAACCCTGGCAAAACTACAACGGCCAAAACCTCCAGGAAGTTGAAGACTTATTCAGCCAATTTGAAGATCCCCTGTGCGAAGGTTGGACCGAAGATGGTTTGACCACGGAAATCATACTGACCGAAGGGTTTCCATTGGACAGCGCCATCTCAGCAGAGTCAACGTATAAGAACAACAGCATCCGGCGTGTCAGTTCCGATTTTCACCAATACAGTCTTCTGGTTTGTCTGGATAAAAAAATCACCCCGGAAACCATCGCCCGACTCGATCTCGGCAGCAACGACGTATTCGTTTGCCTCGACAGCGCCATCACGGACCAGGAGAAACTTCGTCTTTCCGACAAAGGACTCATCAAAACCATTTGATCCTCATGGCAAAGACGCAAAAGTTTCAATTTGATCCCAACCAGGAACACCAGCTGCACGCGTTGGAGAGCGTGGTCGGGCTTTTCGAAGGGTACCCGAAACAGGAGGGCGTATTCCAGCTCGGCGACGACATCGTGCCCAACCTCCCGCCGTACGAAACCCTCGACGAGTCCTGGCTGCTTGACAACCTCAATGCGGTGCGTGCGGAGGTAAACACCAAAACCAACAACATCCTGGCGCCGCAAATGGTCCTGGATGTCGACGATGGCCTCGTGCTTGAAGGTGCCGGTATCGACTCCTGGCGTTTCCCGGTGTACACCGTGGAAATGGAAACCGGAACGGGCAAGACCTACGTGTACCTGCGCACGATCTACGAGCTGCGGAAACGGTACGGCTGGCGCAAATTCATCATCGTGGTACCGAGCATCGCCATCTACGAAGGGGTTAAACAGAGCTTTGAAGACATGATGGAGCACTTCAAATCGCTCTACGAGAATGAAACCGTACACCTGACGCCGTACAACAGCCAGCAGATCAGCCGCCTACGGAGTTTTGCGAGCTCCACCTTTACGGAGATCATGATCATGACCCTCGATGCGTTCAACAAAAGCGGCAACAACCTCTACAAACCCACCGAAAAACTGCCGGGCGAACGCCTGCCTTTCCAATACATCCAGGAAACCCGTCCCATCCTCATCCTCGACGAATCGCAGAACTACCTAAGCACACGCTCACGCGAAGCTTTGCGCGCCTTGCATCCGCTGTTCGCCATCAATTTCAGCGCTACGCCCGCGCAGAAGCCCAACATCGTTTACCAACTGACCCCGAGAGACGCCTTCCGCCTTAACCTGGTGAAAAAAATAGAAGTCCTGGGCGTCACTGAGGAGCAGAACTACAACATCCCTACCCTGACGTTTCAGTTTGTTGAGCCATCGGCATCCTACGGACTTCCCAGCATCGAAGCCACCCTGAACGTGTACAAGGACGGGGCCATGCACCAGGAGCTTATCAAACTGAAGAAGGGCGACAAACTGTACGACAAAACCAAAAACCCGCAATACGAAGGTCTTGTCATCGAAGAGGTCAACACAAGGGATGGCTTCGTTTCCTTCACCAACGGTGAAAGACTCGTTTTGGAGGGCGGAAGCCTGCCTGACCTTTCCAAAGAAGAGGTTTTTCGCATCCAGATCCGCGAAACCATCAAAGCGCATTTCCGAAAGCAGAAAGAAGTGCTGCCCTTGGGCGTCAAGGTTTTGTCGCTGTTTTTCATCGACCGGGTGGCCAATTACACGGCGCCTCAGGCCATCATCCCAAGGCTGTTCGACGAGGAGTATGAGAAGTTGAAAGTACACTACCCGTTTTTCAAAGGCTGGTCTGCCGATGAGGTACGGGAAAGTTATTTCGCGAAAATGTCCAAACCCAACCAGCCCGACGAATACCTCGATACCGGCATCGAAAATGCCGATAAGACCCAGAAAGACAAAGATATCGAAAAGGCCGCTTATGAGCTGATTATGAAAGGCAAAAAGCGGTTGCTGAGCTTCGATGAAAAAAAGAGCTTCATTTTTGCCCACTCCGCCCTGAAGGAGGGTTGGGATAACCCCAACGTTTTTCAGATCTGTACGCTGAATACCACGTATTCTGAACGCCGCAAACGCCAGGAAATCGGCCGGGGCCTGCGTCTTGCCGTCAGCCAGGAGGGTATCCGGGTGCAGGACGACAACGTGAACGTGTTGACTGTGGTGGCCAACGAGAGTTACGAAAGTTATGCCAACAGGCTGCAGCAGGACTACCGCGAAAACGGCGACACCCCGCCGCCGGCACCCACCAATGCGCGGCGCCAGGAGGCGGTGCGGAATGACGCTTTGTTCAACAGTCCGGATTTCCAGGAATTTTGGGTGAGCCTCAGCAGGCGGTCGGATTATCAGATCCACCTCGATACGGAAACCCTCGTAGAGCAATGCCTGGAAGTGCTCAACAACAAGTCGGCATTTCCGGAGCCCCAAATTGTGGTATCCAAAGGACGGTTTGTCATCACAGAATTCTCCGTGAAACTCCTCGATGTTAAAACCAACCTTGCTCAAATCGAACTGGCGATTTCTGATACCGAGGGGAACACCAAATCAAGCATCCATTGGTACAAAAAACACGATCAACTGGCACGGATTGCCAAAGACGACCGACTGAAAGGATTTCATGTGGTTGAAATCAGGGAAGCCGGCCCACACTCCCTGGTACACTTCGGAGACCGTGGTACCCTGCGTATCGGTGAGGCCATCCGGTTTTCGAGTGAAAAAGGGCAGGTTACCGATCCGCGTTCGGTGCAGGAGGCCCCAACAACTTATCCGGCTTTTAACCTCATCGAGCGAACAGCCCAGGAGACCAAACTCACAAGGAATACGGTATTGCGGATTTTTAAAGGATTGCGCGAAGAGGTCAAGCAGAAAATGTTCCGGAATCCCGAAGGCTTTGCGGGCGTTTTTCTCGGCACCATCCGCGAACTTTTGGCCAACCACATCGCGAGCCGCATTGAGTTCACCCTCGCTGAAGATGCCTTGCCACTGGCACCCGACGACATTTTCCCTTCAACGAAACGGTTCCCGCAAAAAGAACTGATCGACGGCGCCCCTTGGTCGCTTTACGATCAGGTTCAGATCGACTCAGACATTGAGCGCAGATTTGTGCTGAACCTCCTCAATGAAGACGACAAGGTCATTTGCTATTTCAAGTTCCCTAACCAATTTAAGATTCAGATGCCCAAAATCATCGGCAATTACAACCCGGACTGGGGTGTCATCCGATGGGACCGGGAAGGCAAACTGAAACTGGAACTCGTGCGTGAAACCAAAGGTGCCACCAACCCCAACCTCCTGCAATTCCCCCATGAAAAACGGAAGATCGACTGCGCCGTGAAGCATTTCACGGCGATCGGCGTGAAGTACCGGCACATTAAGGGGGATGAGTTGAATTGGTGGGAGGGGTAATCTGATAATTATTTAAAACAATTTACATATGAAGGCTTTTTTTGTACGTGCCCAACACGGAGAATTAACAGAAACTTTTTTTCAACATGGATTTGTTGCAATAGGTTGGTTTGGAAACAATCGTGCTTCTGATTATCACAACTTTGAAAGTTTGGAACGGCATTATAAAAGTATTTATCCAAGTCAAACCCCTAACCAAGCAGGCGCAAACATTGGTCAAATTTGGCGATTTTGGAATGAAATTGAAAAGGGGGATATTATTGTTTCAACATACAGTGATGGTCGCTTGATTATTGGTAAAGTAAAAGATAAGCCTTATTTTAGCGATGATGCGTTATGTAATTTCCCAGAGCGAATTAATGTAGATTGGGAAAAAGAAACATTTGATCGCTACAAATTGCCTTATCCGGTCCAAGCATCGATCAGAGCAACGATGACCGTGTTTAAAATACGTCATATCAATGAAATCGCTGCACTTGCTGGATATGAACCTTCTATTACTGATGCCCAAAAAGCTCACAAGGCTCAGTTGCATTATCAAGATGCGATTAAATCGATTAAAGAGCAGTTATTACAATTGAATGATCGTGAATTTGAGTACTTCATTAGTTTCATCTTGCAAGCCTTAGGATTTGACTCTGATGATGGACAGCGACATGGAAAACCAGGAGATGGCGGAATTGATTTTGAAGGTCGGTTGGATGTGAATGGAGTGACTTCGATTAATTTACAGGTACAAGTTAAACGATATAATAGTTCACCTATTCGAGAACCAGAGATTCGTAGTTTACGTGGTAGCGCAAAGGGGGGCTATCAATTAACATTTATTACCAGTAGTGTCCGGTTATAAATCAAAGAGAATCAGCTGATTAGAATTATCAGGTTCATTGTTTTTGTTATCATCCTTCTTAAGTAATTGATTCACAGGTGTTTTGTCAAAAGGGGATACGCTCAAAATTTGTAATATTTCGT
>JBEIDF010000125.1:0-10857 GCA_040383605.1 Lewinellaceae bacterium | reverse complement strand
CGAATCCCCCGCATTCGACTGCAAAATTTACTTTGTTAAAAATAAAATTTTTGCAGTTTCGCCTCAGAATCAAAATCTGAACAGGCTCTTTAAAACGTTTATAGAACGCAATTATTTAGACATGCTCTACGCGCTTAATTAACCCCCAATACAGCCACAACAGGAAAATGGTCCGAATAATTCCCTTTCACCACGAAACAATCATAGACCGGGAAATTGGGGCCGGCGAGGATATAATCAATGCGCAGGAGCGGCAGCGCGCCCGCGAAGGTGGTTCCGAAGCCGAAACCTTTTTCGCGGAACGTATCCGTCATGCCCGCGGCGATGGTTTTGTACACGTACGAATTGGGCGTATCGTTGAAATCCCCGCAGACGAGGAGCGGAATGGTACAGGCCTCCAGGTGCGCGCGGAGCTGCTGGGCTTGTTCTGCGCGGATTCGGGTGGCATTGTCCACTTTTTTGACCACCTTTTTAATATCCGACCAGGTTTTTTCGTCGTTTAGGTCGCCTTTTTCCAGCACTTTTTGGGTGACATTCGTGACCCGGTTGGATTGCAGATGGACGTTATAGACGCGGAATTTTTTTCGATTTGCGGTCACGTCCACCCAAAGCGTGGAATTTTCGGTGTCCGCAAACGGCACTTCGCCGCCTTTTGTGAGGGGGAATTTGCTCAGGATGACCGTGCCTTTTTTCAGATTAAACGTATAGGGATAGTTCATTTCCCGGGCGAGGATTTTATAGAAACGCGCGCGAGTTTCCTGGGTACAGAGGATATCCGGCTTGCCTTGTTGTATCCAAAACGCGGCGTATTTTTTTGCGAGGCCTCGGTACTGCGCATCGGTCATCTCGCCGTTCCAGAGGTGGCCGATATTGTGGGTCGCGATGTGGATAGCCTGGGGCGGGACGGGATTTTTGCCGAAATCGAGGCCCAGAAATCCGGTGACGTAGTACCAGCCGACGGCGATGATGCCGACGTGGTAGAGTGCGAAGCGGTTGAGGCGCCAGGCCCAGAAGAGCAGCAGGAGGCCATTGCCGAGGAGAATCCAGGGGAAGGCCGTGCCGAGGAAGGTCAGTCCGCCGAAATACGCCGGATTAATTTCCGGCGCCAGGTAGGCGAGGAAGCACAGCAGAATCGCGATCGCGCTGAGAATTTGGAAAAAATACGTGAGTAGTTTGTTCACCTTTTGCTTGCGTTGAACAGGAACTCTTTTTCTTCGGCGCTGAGACTGTCGTATCCTTCTTTTTTAATTTTATCAAGGATTCCGTCGAGTTTTTCCTGGAAGGATTGATCCCGGGCCTGGTCTGTGCGGGGCCCGGGCTTGTTGCCGGCGGCTTTATAGGCAGTTTTGGGTTGTTTGCGTTTGGACGCGGGCATTCGGCGCCGGCCGGAGAACCAGCCTTGGAGCGTGTCCAGCAAATGATTTACGGGCTCAGACAGATCCTTGCCGGCGCGCAGCCGATGCACGAAGACGATCCCCAGGGCAAAACCGCCCAGGTGCGCGGCATGGCCGCCGGTATTGGCTTGGTTCGCAAAACCGACCAGATCAAGCAGCAGCATAATCAGGACGATATATTTGAGTTTGACCTCCCCGAGCAGGATCAGCATGACGCGGTAGTCCGGTGCGAGGATCAGTGCTGCGCCGCCCATGGCCATGACGGCGGCAGAGGCGCCGAGCGCGTGCGCGCCCACGGCGGGCAGCAGGTTGGCGGAGACGAAATAAGCGATTCCGCCTGCCAGTCCGCCCAACAGATACAAAGGCAACACCCGCCGGTCGCCGATCAGATCCCCGACGATATTTCCGAACAGGAAGAGCCAGATCATGTTGCTGAGGATGTGCCAGAAACTTTGATGCAGGAAAATAGACGTGATGGGCGTCCACGGATGCCAGAGCAGCTCCTTCCAGTCGGCGGGCATGCACAGGTAATCCAATCCGACCCAGAGCGCCTCGTAATGGCCGGCGCCGCGCAGACCGATCCACAGGGCGACATACGCGATCGAAACGAGCACGAATACCGAAAAATTGACCAGCACGATTTTGGTCACCATGTTCCCGTTTCGGAGGATGTGGCGAAAATCGTCTTGAATGGAGTCAAAAAGAGCCATACCGCGATTTTATCTTAGGTGAAAGCGATTCCAAAACAGAATGAGCCCAAATCCAAACACCGCGCCGCCCAGGTGTGCGAAGTGCGCGATGCCCGTGGAGGCGCCGCGAACGCCGTAGAACAGTTCGAGGGCGGCCAGGATGAGGACAAAATACTTTGCCTTCATAGACACCGGCGGGAAGAGCAGGCTGATGACCTGGTTGGGAAACAGCGCGGCGAACGCCACATAAACCCCGAATATGGCCCCGGACGCGCCCAGCATAGCGCCGTTCCAGCTTCTGGGGTCAACACCCATTTGGTCGAGTTCCCACCATTGGATACCGATATGGAGCGCGAAGGCGCCCAGTCCGCAGAAGAGATAGTAAAACAGAAAGCGTTTGGGGCCCCAGACCATTTCGACCATCGGGCCAAAGAAAAACAGGGAGAGCATATTAAATGCCAGGTGGCCGAGATCCGCGTGCATAAACATGTGCGTGGCGATCTGGAAGGGTTGCCAGTGAACCGAGCCGGGCATATAGGCTGCGAGAACGAGCCGGCCGAGATCCGAATAGTCGCCCGTGCTTGCGTTCCAGATTTCTGCGCCGAGCAGGATGTACGTGCCGACGAACATCAGGGCGTTGAGGATAATCAGGTGTCGGACGACGCCGGTGAAGGATTGTTGATATTGGAAAAAGGACATGCGGGTGGTGCGGGTTTCAGGCTTCGAATCGTTTTAGCAGTTCGTCCAGGTCAAAGGTAATGAAGCAGTTACGGCCGGAGGGGCTTTTATAGGGGATTTGGCATGCGAACAGTTTGTCTATAAGGTCGCGCATTTCCGGCTGGCTGAGGGTTTGTCCGCGTTTCAGGGCGGCGCTGCGCGCCATGGCGCGGGCGAGGTTTTCGTGGATTCCGTGGGAGAGGCCCAGGTTATTTTTATATTGTGCGAGTAATTTTTCGAGCAGCGCCTGTTCGTCTGTTCCGGCGCTCATTTCTGCCGGCGTGCCGTGGATGATGAACGTATTTCGGCCGAATTCGGCGATTTCGAAGCCCAGGCGGTTGATTTCATCGAGTATTTCCAGCAGTAGTTGGGCATCGGCGGCGGGCAGGTCTATGGTTTTGGGAAACAGCACCCGTTGGGCGCCCAGCGGTTGGTGTTGGAGTGCATCGAGGTATCGTTCGTACAGGATGCGTTCGCTTGCATGTTGTTGGTCAATGAGCATAAAGCCCGAGCGGATTTGGCTGACGATATACTGGCCGTGGAGCTGATATGGTTCCTTATCGGCTTTATTCAGCGGGTTGGCGGGTTCTTCCGGGTTGGCATTTGCGCTGCTGCTGGGCAGCGTGGAAAATCCGCTCTCGATTTCTTGTCGCGGCGGCGCAGGGGTATTGGTTTGCGTATTGCGGTCGAACAGTTCTAGTCCGTCGTAGAGTCGTTGCCAGTTGCGCAGGTTGTCGGCTTCGCGGGGCGTTCCGCTGCTTTTGAGTTGGAAAGCGGCGGCGGTCTGCGCAGTTTCCGGGCGTTCCGGTCGCGGAATCGGGGTAGGATGGCCTTCGAATGCCGGTTCCGTTTCAAAATTCAGCGTAGGTGTGATATTATGGCTGCCGAGCGCATGTCGGACCGACACATTGAGGACGTTGTAGATCAGTTTTTCGTCGTCGAATTTGATTTCCTGTTTTGTGGGGTGCACGTTGATATCAATTCGGCCGGGCTCGATATCCAGGAACAGCACATAGAGCGGGAGGGCGTCCGAGGGCAGCAGGTCTTCGTACGCTTTTACGACCGCGTGGTGCAGGTAGCTACTTTTGATAAAGCGGTTATTGACGAAAAAGTACTGTTCGCCCCGCACTTTTTTAAAATGGTCTGGTTTCCCCACAAATCCGGAGACGCGCAGGGCGTCTGTTTCTTCCTGTACCGGCACCAGTTTTTTGTTGACGGTTTCGCCGAAAATTTTCACGATGCGCTGGCGCAGATTTCCGGCCGGCAGGTGCAGCATTTCCTGGTCGTTGTTGATAAACGAGAAAAAAACATCCGGATAGGCGAGCGCCACGCGTTGGAACTCGTCGAGGATGTGTCGAATTTCCACCGGATCTTTTTTCAGAAAATTCCGGCGGGCGGGCACGCTAAAAAAGAGATTTTTCACGCTAATGCTTGTGCCGACGGGGGTTTGCACGGGTTCCTGGGTTTTTATCGCGCTATTTTCCACGAGGAGGCGCACGCCGAGTTCGTCCACCATTCGGCGGGTGCGCATTTCCACCTGGGCGACGGCGGCGATGGATGCCAGCGCTTCGCCGCGGAAGCCCATGGTTCGGATGGCGAATAAGTCGCCGGCTTCGCGGATTTTGGAGGTGGCGTGGCGTTCGAAGCTCATGCGGGCGTCGGTTTCCGACATTCCGCAGCCATTGTCTATTACCTGGATGAGCGTTTTACCGGCGTCCCGGACGATCAGTTTAATTTCCGTGGCGCCGGCGTCCACGGCATTTTCGAGTAATTCTTTTACAACGGACGCCGGGCGTTGCACCACTTCGCCTGCGGCGATTTGGTTGGCGATATTCTCGGGAAGCAGTTGGATGACGTCGGTCATTGCTGGCGTTCAACGATTGGTGTAGGCGCAAAGATAGCCTTTTTTATGGATGCTTCGGTGGATGTTGGGGTGGTAATCCGCGCGTATCATCGGGGAATTTTGACCAAACCGGTCTAATCTTACATTCTTTGCCGTAAAAAACCGGCCCGGGAGGCATTATGTTCAGCGCAGGTATTATTTTTGCGCCACTTTTAGGATTTAAAATAACATCACAGACATGGAAAACATCCAGAATACGCGCGGCAAGGGCTACTGTATGCTCTACTTATTTATGTTTTTGTTCTTTTTTGCGGCTTTGGTGCTGATGCTGTACAATCGCAGTTTTGTGCTTGATTTTGCCCGCTAAGAGCCTGTTCAGGATTTTCTTGCCGAGTCAAAAATGGCTTATGCTCGCCATTTTTCAGTTGCGCAGTTTTGGCTATGCGTTCAAAACGGCAAAAACAACAAATAATACGCTTATTTTTGCCTTTGACAGAAAATCCTCAACATGCTCTAAATCGCAGTGCCGCTTCTTCGCATCCTCGATTCTTACATAATCCGCAAGTACCTTGCTACGTTCGGATTTTCGCTCCTGATCTGCTCGTTGATCTCGGTGGCTATTGATTTTACAGATAAAGTCAAGAGTTTCATTGAAAAGCCTTGCACGGTTCAGGAGATTGCCTTCGATTATTTTCTGGGTTTTTTGCTGCACATGGCGGGCCTGCTTCTGCCCTTGTACACGCTGATTGCGGTTGTTTTCTTCACGTCGCGCCTGGCTTTCAATTCGGAGATTTTGTCTGTCTTCAGCGCCGGCGTTAGTTTTAACCGCCTGTTGAAACCCTACCTCGCAGCGGGCACGCTGATTGCCGCGCTGCACCTGCTGATGAACCACGTGATCGTACCGCAAACGAATAAAACGCGGCTGCAATTCGAGCGGACGTATGTGTACACCGACCAGGAAAAAAGCCGCAGTTCCAATGTGCATTTTTTCGTCGCACCAGACGTCAAGGTCTATATCCAAGGGTACAACAAAACGGCCAAGGCGGGCAGCGGATTGCGGCTGGAAAAACTGAAGGGCAACAAGATTGTGAGCCTGCTCACCGCCGACAACGCCCGTTGGAAAGGCCCGCCCAACCGCTGGGAACTCACGGGCGTCAGCATCCGGACGTTCAACGGCCTGGAAGAGCGCTTGGTTCGTCTTCAGGCGCCCCTGGATACGGCGATCAATCTGACGCCGCAGGACTTTATTTACTACCACAACCAAAATGAGGAGATGACCACCTCGGAATTGCAGGCCGCGATGGCGCGCGACCGGGAGCGCGGGCTCTCCAACACCAAGCAGTTTGCCATTGAGGCGCACCGCCGCACGGCGGATGCCGCTACAAATATTGTTCTGACGATCATCGGGCTGGCGGTGGCGGGGCGCAAGGTGCGCGGTGGTATGGGTTTGCACCTGGCGGTCGGTATCGGACTGGGCGCCTTGTTTATCATTTTGTCAAAATTCGCGATTTCGTTTGCCGCCAGCGGCGTGCTGCCGCCGGTGCTGGGAATCTGGATGCCGAATATTTTCTTTGCCGGCGTTGCGCTTTGGCTGATTCGCCGCGCGCAGAAATAGGGCTCAACTTATCCGGTTTTTTGCCGCCCATAAAAGCGGTGCATTACCCAGACGTGCGGGAAACTGATACAGGAGACAAACACAAAAAAAGCGGGAATCCAGCGGCCGTCGGCTAGTTGGAGGTATCCGCTTTGCATCGCGTAGAGCAGGGCGCCCAGCAGCAGCCAGGCGCCGAGGTTGAATGGCAGGGCCTTGGCGAATAACCGGAGGTGGGTAGTCTGCAGGCCGGTTTTCAGGTGCGACCAGCCGTTGAGGCTGTGCTGGCCCACAAAATACAATCCGAAGGCCATGAGCAGCGGCAGGCGGGCGCCAACGGCCAGCAGGCAAACGCTGAGGAAAAAAGCGGCCCGCCGTTCCAGCAGCGCCCATCCGGCGGCGATCCCGAGCAGCAACGGTACAAACCAGGACGCTTCGGCCACGCCCAGCGGAATCTCCGGCGCGTCCAGGTGTTGCAAGATCTGGTTGGATTCGACCGCATGCGCACCGAGTATCACCGACAGCGCCAGGGCGCCCCAGGCAAAGGTTTTGGCTTTTCCCGGTTGATCCAGGCGCCACTCCTGCATGTCCGCCTGCCCGAAATGCCAGGCAGAATAGAGGAGAAATAAGGTCAGGGCCAGGGCAGGCGCCGGCAGCCACAGCCCGAGGTACAAAAAACCGAGTCCGAGGTATTTCAACACAAAACCGAGGCGAATCGGCGCGCGGATCTGTCCGCTTTCGAGCAGGTGATCCACCGCCCCGTGCGGGATACCCACCAGAAAAAGCCCGATGGCCAGCAGCGGAATTTGCAGGGCGTCATAAACAGCGGGTTGGATATTGTACAGGGCCCAAAGTGCGAGGGCGGCCAGCAGGACGAGGAGCGGGCGCAGCAGCGACTTGAACCGGATGCGGGCGTCTGTCCACCACGCCTGCAGGAAGGGTTGGAGCGGCAGGCGCAACAAAATGCGCAAATCCTGCGCAAGTCCGGTCTGCTCGTCCAAAAATCGGAGCACGGCTACCGGATGATTTCTGCTGAACAGCACCTTAAAAATGCGGCTCCCCCATTCCGGGCGATGCAAAAGAATCAGCAGCAGCAGGCGGTCGTAGAAGCGGAAGCGCGGCGGACCGGGCGCGAGCGCGCGCGCGGGCGTGTCAGCGACGAGGCTATCCGCCACTGTTTCCGCGTGCCGGAACATATTTTTAAATCCGTATCCTGTGCTGGGCTTGATTGCGCCTGCCCGGCCGCCCAGTCGGACGATCCCAGGCGTCGGTTCCGCCGCCAAGGGGGCGGAGCTCATCGGGATGCAGCCCTTTTCCTCCGACACCAATGGGGCGTCGCCGAAGCGTTCCTGGATATATTGATCGAGCAGCGGATCGGCTTCCGACTCGGAGATGGGGTCTTTGCCAAAGCGCGTGAGTTCCACCAGCATCGTGCCGTTGGAGAAAGGCAGCACATACATAAATTGCGTGGAGCCTTGCTGGGGGATTTGGAAGTCCATGAGTTCGAAGCACTCCGCATCCGGGTACGGAATCTCCGGCGCGATCACCCGGCCGATGAACGATTGGAGCAGGTGCGTTTCGTTGGCGGCGGGTTGGAGAAATTGCGGTGGGCGGCTATCGAACACCTGCGCGGCAATCCAGTCGCCGCGATCCGTAGAAACGAGCAGACCCTCCGGGCCGGGCGTCATCGTAGCGACGGCGGCCGGTTCTCGGATGATCTGGCGTTTTTGCATCAGGTCGCGGGCTGCGTTGTAGAGCGACAGGCCGGAGATATGCCAATAGGTGAGCGGCGCCAGTTTTTGGGGTGCTTGCCGGTTGACGCGCACGCGCGACCAGCGCGGGCGCGTCAGCGATTGCAGGCTTTGGGCCATGGGATCGTCCGGGCTGCACCAAAAGCAGAAAGTTTTGTCGTCGCGTTTTTTATCGTCCGGATCCAGCACGGCGATCCGTTTTTCTTGCAACAGTCCGCGGCGTTCCAGGCTGAGCAACAGCAACGAGGCTGCGGCGCCGGCGCCGGCGAACAGATAATCAACGCGCCTGGGTTCCTGCTGTTGCATCCTGGATTATTTATTTTGGCGAGGTCGGGGGTTAGATAAACGGCGTTGTAGTGACCACCGCATCCAGTTCCTTACTGCCGGCGACGATCCGGATTTTCGTACCCGGTTCCGCGAATTTTGCTTTCACATAGCCCATCCCGATAGGTTTATCCAGCGTGGGCGAGTGCGTGCCGGAGGTGACGACGCCGATGACGGCGCCGCGGCGGCTTTTGATGACATAGTCGTGCCGGGGCACGCGGCGGTCGTCCACGACAAAACCGACCAGGCGGCGTTTTACGCCATCGGTTTTTTGTTTGACAAAGCGGCTTTTAGAGGGGAATTCGGCTGTTTTATTGAGTTTGGTGATCCAGCTGAGGCCTGCTTCGATGGGGCTGGTTGTATCGTTGATATCATTACCGTAGAGGCAGAAACCCATTTCGAGGCGCAGGGTATCCCGCGCGCCGAGTCCGGCGGGTTTGATTTCCCATTTAGCGCCGTTTTTCATCACTTTATCCCAGATTTTGACCAGGTCTTTGTTTTTTGCATAAATTTCAAAGCCGCCTGCGCCGGTATATCCGGTAGCCGACACAATGACGTTATTGCATCCGGCGAAGCGCCCCCGTCGGAAGGTGTAGTATTTGATAGCCGCCAGGTCAATTTCCGTGAGTTTTTGCAGTGCTTCTGCGGCTTTCGGGCCTTGCACGGCGATCAGGCCGGTTTTGGCGGAGATATTTTGCATTTTCACGTCGAATCCGCGGGCGAGGCGTTTGAGCCAGCGCCAATCTTTGATTTCATTAGACGCATTGACGACCAGCATATACGTTTCGATGCCCGGTTCGGTCATTTCGGGCGCGTCGTCGAGGCGGTACACGAGCAGGTCGTCCACGATCCCGCCTTTTTTGTTGGGCAGGCAGGAGTACTGCACCTGTCCGGGCGCGAGTTTAGACACATCGTTGGAGGTGGCGCTTTGGAGGAAGGCGGTGGCGTCCTTTCCGCGGACGATAAATTCCCCCATGTGGCTGACGTCGAACACCCCGACGCCCTTGCGCACGGCATGGTGTTCGTCGGTGATCGTCGTGTAAGAGATCGGCATATTATAGCCGGCGAATTCGGCCATTTTAGCGCCCAGTTCGATGTGTTTGTCAGTAAGCGGCGTAGATTTCATATTAAACGATATAGAAGTAATAAAGGTAGATTATTCTTTAGAGGAGGGCGCGGCTTTCATGGCTGGTTTTTTAGGCGGCGAGGCTTTGGGCGGCGCGCCGGATGGCATGGGCAGTTGGTTGGTTTGCGGCGCCAGTTGCGCGTCTCCGTTGCGCAGCCTTTCCTGCGGACTTGCGGCGGCTTTGGGTTGTTCTGCCGACACCATTCCGAGGCGTTGCAGGATATCTTTGGGCACAGCGTCTTTATGGACGGTGATGGAGATGGTTTGGAGGCGCATATAGGCTTCGGAGACATAGACGAGCCCTTTTTTCTCTGAAATTTCCCCCCAGGAATTTTTTACGGCGTAGTACATCCCTGAATTGGCTTCATCGAGTACCCCAACGATATGCATCAGGTGGTCATCCTGCGTGATGAGGCGGTCGAAGAGTTCCTGGCGGTAATCTTGCGTCACATTTTTTTCCGACTCCCAGAAACTGAACCGGTTTTTCCGGTCGGCCTCTGCGAGTTCCTCCCATTTTTTTTCCGGCACAATCGCCAGGCCGTTGCCGGCGGAAAACCCCGGATTGCTCACATCGGCGTCCCACTCCACGCTATATCCCGAGCGCAGGGCGACATTGAGCGTCCGCATGAGTTCGTTTAGCGGTAGGTTGTAGAACGAACCGTTGGCGTAATTATCCGGAATTTCGAGGATAAAAGACGTCCAGAACGGGTGATGCGTAAAAGAGGTCAGGTTGACATAATCGTCGGGGTTGATCCCGAGGTAATCGCGGAACGTAACCGGGGTAAACACGGCGCCGTTGTAGCTGAATTTTACGGGCGGTGTGCCGAACTCATCATCCAGTCGTTTTTCGATTTGTTTCATCCAGTCGGCCGGCAGTTCGCCTTTGGCGCCCAGGGCGATCAGTTCGTTGCACAGCGCCTGCAGGTCTTTTTCCAATTTGCTGTGGTCGTGGGGCGCGGCGGGGTCTTTTTTCCCGGGATAGGCACTTTCCGGCACGATTCCGAAATCGCGCACCACCTGCAGGAGATCGTGCGCCAGCGCACCCTCGCTCAGGTTTGCTTTTCCTTGTCGGCGCACGTAATTTTCGCATTTCCGGCGGTAGATATGCCGGGCGGCGAACATTTCGGAGAAATCGTGTTCGCCTTTACCTTGTCGGATCGCCTCGCTTTCCAGGAAAGAGGCGGTGCTAAACGCCCAGCAGGTACCGGTTTTCTGCTGATTTTTCACCGGCGTGGCCTGTACCATTTTAACTTCTTTAAATTCGTATGGCTCTCCCTGCGCATGCAGGAAAAGCGGGAGCAGGAAGAGGAAAAGCAAACCGGTTTTTTTCATAGATTGTGTATTTAATTATTCTTATTCAGGTTGCACCTGCACGGCACAGACCAGCTGCGAATATAGGGCAATATTTCGGAATAACGCGAT
>JBEIDF010000124.1:0-10895 GCA_040383605.1 Lewinellaceae bacterium | reverse complement strand
TTTTCCAGGAATTCCGCCAGGGCCTGTGCGTTTGCACAATGGCGTTCCATGCGCAGCGCGAGGGTTTTCATGCCGTTGTAGGTGAGCCAGGCTTCGAAGGGCGAGCAAATAGCGCCGGCGAGTTTGAGCGCTTTCCAGACCTTTTGGCGGAGCAGGCTGCGGTCGCGGCCGATAATGGCGCCGGCGATGCTGTTGCCGTGTCCGTTCAGGTATTTGGTGGTGGAGTGGATGACGAAATCCACCCCATGCGCCAGGGGTTGCTGCAGGAGCGGGGTGGGGAAGGTATTATCTACAGCGATCCAGGCGTCGTGTTCGTGGGCGAGTTTGGACAGCGCGTCGAGGTCCACGCAGGCCATGGTGGGATTTGCGGGCGTTTCGCAGTACAGCATTTTGACGGCTGGTTCCCGGCGCAGCATATCCTCGACCAGGTGCAAGTCTTGCAGATTGGTAAAAATCGGTTCGATACCCAGCGGCTGCAGCACCGATTTAAAAAGTTCGGTGGTGCCGCCGTACAGATTACCCTGCGTGAGCACCTTATCGCCGCTTCGAAGCAAACCCAGGCACAGGGTAGAGATGGCCGACATGCCGGAGGAGGTCAGCAGGCCATCGGCCTCCAGGTTCAGGCCCAAGGCTTCCAATTCCGCGATTTTCAGTCCGGCGGTATCCACGGTCGGATTGGCATAGCGGCTGTAGGCGTGGCCGCGTTCGATGTTGTTGAAAATTTCGATGCCCTGGTCAATGTTTTCGAATACAAAAGACGAGGTGGCATAGATTGGCAACACGTGCGGCGCGGTGGTGCGGTTGTCGGGTCGTTCTTTGACGACGAAAGAATCAGGATGCATGGCGTGATGCGTTTAGAAGTAACGCGCTTTGATTGGCGCGCCCGAGAAATGTCCATTTAAAGGTTACCGCAATTCCAATACCGGGAATCCCAGCAAACCGTGTCGTATGGGCAACAGAATTTTTTCGCCTGGTTTCGTGAGGGGAAAGTACGCCTGTTTTTTGTAGCGAAAAGCGTGCAGTCGGTTTTCGCGGAGTACGCGCAGGCGGTAGCCGGTTGGTTTTATTTTTTCGCCTTTCAGCACGCCATAAGGCGAGGAAAGATAAGGTGTTTCCGACACGAATTCGAAGCTTTCATAGTCCACCTGCCCGCCGGCGCGGTTTAGCAAACTGGCTGCCAGGGGCATAAAGAGGGCGACGCCGACGCTGATGGTCAGCATTTCCGGCAGATGCCGTCCCCAGGGGCTGAAGCGTTCTCGGAAAATCCAAAGCGCAGTGCCGGCAATCAGCAGTCCGAGACTGACCGCCAGTATCAGCAATACCCGGATATACAGGGTATTGCCGAGCGCGGGGAATTCCCGGACATACAGCCAGATCAGGCCGAAAAAAGCAGTCACCGCGAACACCGCAATCAGTTTGTCGCGCATATTGAGTTTGTTACGATAATTTGTAACTGGTTAGCAGGATCGCTGTCTGGCCTAAAAAGTCCCATTTTCCGCCATACATCGCAATTTTTTTTGACCATAGCGCTGCTAAGGCCTGCAAAAAATCGCTTCGTCTGGCGAAAAATGGGTACTTTTTTGGCTAAGACGCGACCTGCTAACCAATTACGATAATTTTTCCACAGCCTGTTCCCAGTCAGCATACACTATTGCGAGTTCTGCCTTCAGGTCGCCGTACTTTTTCATCATATCATTAGATTCCGGACGGGAATAAAAATCGGCGCCAGTCATATCGCCCTCCATTTTTTGGATGGCTGCCTCCAGTTCTCCGATGCGTTTTTCTGCTTTTTGCACTTGCCGTTGCAGTTGTTTTTTTTCCTCCGTACCCAGCGCGCTCACGCCATCGTCGGGGGCGCTGTAGCCGCCGGTTTTGGTGGATTTTTCCACATCGCGCATGTTATCGAGTTTGCGCTTTTCGAGGAAATAATTGACGTCGCCGAGGTATTCGTACAGTCGGTGATCGCGGAACTCGATGGTTCGGGTTGTGAGGTCGCTGAGAAATTCGCGGTCGTGGCTGACCACCAGCAGGGTGCCGTTGAAGTCCAGCAGCGCCTGTTTGAGCACGTCTTTGGAGAGCATGTCCAGGTGGTTAGTCGGTTCGTCGAGCACCAGGAAGTTAAAAGGTCGGAGCAGCATACACGCCAGTGCGAGGCGTGCGCGTTCGCCGCCGGAGAGTGCGGACACCTTTTTATCCACGTCTTCGCCGCTGAAGAGGAATCCGCCCAGGATCGCGCGCAATTTGGTGCGCATTTCCGGGGGTGCGTAGTTTTCCATCGTTTCGAGCAGCGTGATTTTGGGGTTCAGGGTTTCTGCCTGATTTTGGGCATAGTAGCCGATGGAGACATTATAGCCGAGCGTGGATTTCCCCGAGGTGGCATTTTCTGCGCCGACGATGATTTTTGCGAGGGTTGTTTTTCCCTGACCGTTTTGGCCGACGAAGGCGATGCGTTCGCCGCGGAGGATTTGCAAATCCACGTTCTCGAGCACTTTGAGGTTTCCGTATCGTTTGCCGAGGCGTTCGACGTTGGCCACTACTTCACCGGAGCGGGGCGCGTCCGGGAAGCGCAGGCGCATCACGGCCGTGTCTTGGTCGTCTATTTCGATTCGGTCAATTTTGTCGAGTTGTTTTTGCATGCTTTGGGCCATTTTGGTTTTGGAAGCCTTGGCCATAAAGCGTGCGATGGTACGTTCTTTATCAGCGATGACGCGCTGTTGGTTTTCGAAGGCGGCGATCATTTGTTCGCGGCGCTCCGCGCTCAGTTCGACGTATTTAGAGTACGGGGCTTTGTAGTCGTACAATTTACCGAGGATTACCTCTACGGTTCGGTTCGTGACAATATCGAGGAAACGGCGGTCGTGGCTGATGACGATGGCCATGCCCTGGTAGTCGGTGAGCCAGTCTTCGAGCCACAGGATACTTTCGATATCGAGGTGGTTGGTGGGTTCGTCGAGCAGCAACAGATCGGGGCGGCGGAGCAGCATTTTGGCCAGTTCGATGCGCATTTGCCAGCCTCCCGAGAACTCGTCGGTGAGGCGGGTCATATCGGTATGCTGGAAACCGAGTCCATGCAACACCTTTTCGGCATCTGCCTGCGTGGTGGCGCTGCCGAGGTGGTGGAGATGCTCGGTGAGGTCGCCCATATCCTCGAGGAGTTTGTGATAGGCGTCTGAATCGTAGTCTTCGCGGGTGGCCAGTTCGCCGTGGATGCGTTCAAGCTCCTTTTCGAGCGCCAGCACCTCGCTGAAGGCCGTCATCGTTTCCTCGATCACGGTTTTGCCCTTAGGCAGGAGCATGTCCTGGTGGAGGTATCCAAGGGTGAAGTGGGCGGGTTTGACGACGTTGCCTTCTTGTGGCGACATTTCACCTGCGATAATTTTCAGCAGGGTGGATTTTCCGGCGCCGTTTCGGCCGACCAGGCCGACGCGTTCACCGGGTTTCACCACGAGTTGAACGCCGTCGAGCAGGATACGGTTGCCGTATTGTATGTAGATATTTGTAAGGGATAGCATAGCGGCGCAAAGATAGGCAAAGCAGACGGAATGCGCTATAAAAAGTCTGCGCAGGCGCGCGCGATAATCAGCGGGTCGCCGGTATCGAACGGAAGGGTATGGATTACCGGGGTAGCGTTGTTATCCAGGCAATGCTGGTAGGTTTTGTCATAGTACCGGAGCGCGATAGCGGCGGCGGTGCGGATGTCGTCAGCATCCAGGGCTTCGAGGGCTTCTTTGAGCGACTGGCCGCCGAGGCGTTTGCCGATGCGCTCGAAGGCATCGCGGAGGATTAATTTATCGCAGTCGGCATAGTCGGCCAACAGATTTTGCAGGCGTGCCTCCAGGGGGATCTCGATATTGATCAGCACGCCGGATTTCATGTGTTTCCACACCCCTTCCGGGATATACACCCGACCGATGCTCCTGCTTTCATTTTCCACCCAGACGGGTTGGCCCGGCTCAAAGGTTTGCAGGGCGTGGTGCAGCGTGTTTTCGAACTGTTCCACGGTGGGCTGGGGTTTTTCGCCGATTGCGCCGAACGAAGAGCCTTTGTGGTGTGCAAGCGCTTCGAGATCCAGGACGGGCGCGCCCATTTGCCGGAGTACCCGCAGCACCTTGGATTTACCCGAACCGGTTCGGCCGCCCAATACGCGGAAAGGGAAGGCGATTTCATGGAAGCTATCCAACACGAGTTGCCGGTAGCTTTTGTACCCGCCCGCCAGGGTGCAGACCTCGAATCCGGCGGCGCGCAGCAGCATGGCCATGCTCCCGCTTCGTTGTCCGCCGCGCCAGCAGTGGACGGCCAGGCGCCGGTTCGGCGCCAGTTTGGCGGCCTGGCGCACAAAATCCGCCAGTTTCGGCCCGACAAACTCCAGTCCCTTGAGCACGGCGGCCTCCTTGCCCACTTGTTTGTAGAGCGTACCCACAGCCGCGCGCTCCGCATCGGAAAACAACGGGAAATTGAGGGCGCCCGGAATATGCCCCTGTGCGTACTCGCCCGGCGAGCGCACGTCCAGGAGCGTACGCTCAGGCAAGGTAGCTAAAAATTCAGCGGGAGGAAGTGCGGGAACCATGCGGCAAAGGTAGCACGAAGTTTTTACCTTTGCCGCATGCGCAAACGTTCCGCTTCCAAGTCCCAGGGCGCCTTTTTCCGATCCGGGCTGTTTATCCTGCTTGCCACGGCGGCATACTGGTTGTTTCAGCAATTCTCCGGCTCGAAACCGGCAGATACGCTGCCTGGTGCGCCGCCGGCCGCCGGATTATCGGCCGACTGCCGTGTGCCCGAAGAAATCCTCCCGGCGCTCAAAAACGGCGATCTGATTCGGCACACCTATTATATACTATCGTATGATGAAACACACGAACAGGCAGAATGGGTGGCGTACGAACTCACGCGCGAGCGCCTGAACCAATCCTGGGCGGAACGCCCCCGGGGTTTCTTTCCCGATCCGTTGGCGCCGTCGGGAAGCGCTACCCCCCGCGATTACGCCGGTAGCGGGTATGACCGGGGCCATCTTTGCCCGGCGGCGGATATGGCCTTCGACGAAACGGCGATCAAAGAAACCTTCTTTATGAGCAATATGAGCCCGCAGGTGCGCACCTTCAACGGCGGAATCTGGCGCGAGTTGGAGGAATTGACCCGCGATTGGGCGCGCAAGTACGGGCGCCTGTACGTGGCCACCGGGCCGGTGCTGACGCAGCCCGGACTGGATCAAATAGGCCAAAACGGCGTCACGGCGCCGAGCGCATACTATAAGGTGCTGCTTGCCAAGGATCGCGCAATCGCTTTTTTGATGCCGAATGCGCCGAGCGACCGGCCGGTTATGGATTATGCCTGCTCGATTGACGCGGTGGAGGCCGCAACGGGCATTGATTTTTTTCCGGGCATACTAAAAGGCTCGGAGGAGAGTTTAGAAGCCGAATGTGACCGGAGTCTTTGGCCCGTCAGTACCAAACGCTACGAACGCAGGCTCAAACAATGGAACAAGCAATAAGCGCATGTCTATGTACCGAATCGTGCTATTTATTCTGCCCCTCGCCCTGGCCTTTGCCGGCTGCGAGGAACATGTGGCTGTCCCCAAGCCGCGTATGTACCCCCGGGTGATTTATCCGGAAAAAACCTACCGGATCTTTGAAGAGGGGTATTGTCCTTTTACCTTTGAAGCGCCGACCTACGCCCGGGTGGAGCGCGACACGCTTTTTTTTGAAGAAGCGGTGAAAAGCGACTGCTGGTTCAATCTCGGCGTGAAAGAACTGAACGCCAAAATCCACTGCAGTTATTATCCGGTGACTAGTCGGAAGCGATTCGACGAGCTCGTGCAGGACGCTTTCGTCATGGCGCAAAAGCACAACATTAAGGCCAGTTACATCGAGGAAATTCCGGTGGATCGCCCGAAAGCGCGCGTGCACGGCATGGTGTTTTCGATTGAAGGCCCGGCGGCTTCTTCGTATCAGTTTTATCTGACCGACTCCACGGAGCATTTTCTGCGGGGAGCCTTGTATTTTGATACCCAGGCGCGCCCGGATTCGCTGGCGCCCGTTTTGGCGTTTATGCGAGCCGATATTAACCGCTTGCTGGCTACTTTGACGTGGAAATAATCAGTAAACCACTTCCGCTGTTTGCACCCCGTTGTACTTTAGAATCAACAGCGAGGGGGTTTGCACGATTTGGTCGTTTTTTTTAAAGGTGTTGAAATCAAAACTGAGCGGTAACACCTTAAACCGGAATTTATTGGGATTCAATCCGCGCGCTTCCAACAGGTTGAATTTTTCGCTGCGTGGGATTTCATCCAAAAATTGCGTTTTGGGATTGATCTTGTGGTAGAGGTAATAGTCAACCGCGATCAGTTCCTGCAAAATCTTGTCTTCCGGATAGTTTGCGGCGGCGAAATCGGCCAACCGGTCGAACACCGCCTGCAAATCGTAGTGGTGGAAGTCGTTCGTTTCACCAAAGTGCTGTCCTAGCGCCAGCAGAAAATCGAAAATGCTGTATTGTTTTGCGGCGTATCGCAGCGTGTGGGGTGCGCGTTTTTTATTCCAATAAATTTCCAGCGCGTGCTCCAGCATCTCAATACGGAAAAGTTCGTCCCGGCTTAGGTAATTGCTTTCGATAATTTGATACGGCGGGTCGGGATCGAAGCGGTATCCGTGCTCCGCGTGTTTGTAGAGCATGGGCGTGCCTTTGAGAAACTTGAGGAAACCGAGCTGAAATTCCGGTGGGAACAGGTGAAAAACCGTTTCGAAGCTGTTTTTGGTGTCCTCCCAATAGTCGTGCGGCAAGCCGACAATCAGATCGAGGTGCATTTCTATTTTGTGGCGCAGCGATTCGATTACGGCTTGCGTTTTGTCGAAATTTTGTTTGCGACTCACGGCCAGATTGGCGGTTTGGTTGACCGTTTGGATGCCGATTTCGAAGCGGAGCAGTCCGGGCGGGATGCGTTCCTGGATAAATTGCACGATATCCGGGTGCAGGATATCGGCGGTGATTTCGAATTGAAAGACATTCTCTGGTCGGTGGTGATCGAGGATAAACTGGAACGTCCGGATGGTGAAATCGCGTTTGATATTGAACGTGCGGTCGAGGAACTTGATCGTCCGGCCGTTTTTCATCAAATAGAGCAGGGTCGCGTCAATATGCTTTTGGGGCAGGTATCGGACTTTATTATCGAGGCTTGCCAGGCAAAATTCGCATTTGTACGGGCATCCGCGGGAAGTTTCCACATACAACACCCGGTGCGGCAGCTGCTCCGGATCGTCGTCGGTATAGGGCATGATCTCCTCATAGGCAGACAGGTCGAATGGCGCAGTTTCCTGAAAATAGTGCGTTCCCTGGGCGTCTTTCCAGACCAGGTTGGGGATATTTTCCACTTGCGGGAAGCGTTCCAGGAACAATCGGAAGGGCGTTTCGCCTTCGCCGGTGATGATGTAGTCCACACAGTCCTGCGCGATGACCTCCTGCCAGTCGTAGCTGACCTCCGGCCCGCCGAGCAGGATTTTGACCTCTGGCCGGCGCGCTTTTATCCGTCGGGCGACCTCCAGCGTCGGGCGGATATTCCAGATGTAGCAACTGAAAGCGACGATTTCGTATTGGCAGCAATAGGCTGCCACGGCATCGGGGTCTTCTTTGATGGTAAATTCCTTCCAAGCCAAGTCGCCGCGCGCTTTATTCAATTGATAAAGCAGGCGGATCGCCAGGTTGGTGTGGATATATTTTGCGTTGAGGGTAGCGAGGAGTGTGGTCATAGTATAATTCCCCGCAATGATACGAAAGATTTTTTGCGCGCAGTTGGCGACCGTTTTCAATTAGCGTCTCGAAGGGCGGCGGTGGGCGGCTGGAAATCCGCCCCGGTGTTCCTGCAGAATACGTTCATAATCCTGCAAACGCCGGTTTACCAGGTCAAAAACCGATCCTTTTTCGAATCGGCCGTGCGAATCGGCCGTCGGTTTGCCGGCGGGCAATCCGGTTAGTATTTCGATGCCTTCTTCGATGGTTCGGGCGGTGTAGATATGAAATTTTCCTGCGAGCACGGCCTCCCGGATATCTTCGCGGAGCATCAGATTCCGGGTATTGCTGTGGGGGATCAGCACGCCTTGCGCGCCGGTCAGTCCGCCGGCGCGACAGACTTCGAAGAATCCTTCGATTTTTTCATTGATACCGCCTACGGCCTGTATTTCCCCTTTTTGGTTGACCGATCCGGTGACGGCGACCGACTGTCGGATCGGCGCGCCGGACAGCGCCGATAGCAGCGCGTACAATTCGGCGCTGGAGGCGCTGTCGCCTTCGATTTCCGAATAGCTTTGTTCGAACACCAATTGGGCGCCGACGTTCAGCGTTTGGTGCTGGCCGAACAGTCCGGCGAGGTATCCGGCAAGGATCATCACCCCTTTGGTGTGGATAGGGCCGCCGAGTTTAGCCTCCCGCTCGATATCGAGAATCCCGCTGCTACCGGCGTGCGTGGAGGCGGTGATGCGGTTGGGGCGGCCGAATTCGATATCGCCCAGATTGAGAATCGAGATGCCATTTACCTGCCCGATTTTTGAATCGGCGAGGTCAATCAGAATCACCTCGTCGCGGATCAATTCCCGGATTTTTTCTTCGATCAAATTGGAACGGTAGAGTCGCTCGGTGATTGCCTCCCGGATATGCATTGCCTGCATTTGGTTGGATTGCGCTTTTGCGGCGTAATAAGCCGCCTCCTGCAATAAATCCATGATATCGCCGAACCGGATAGAGAGTTTCGACTGGTCTTCGGCTTTTCGGTGGCTGAACTCGAGGAGTTTGGCCAGTCCGTCGGGACTGAGCGGCGGGAGTTGTTCCTGGCGGCAGACGTTGTGGATAAACACGCAAAAATCGTTCAGATTTTCGGGGGTGGCCTCCATAACGGTATCAAAATCCGCTTTAATTTTGAAGAGTTCCTTAAAGTCCTCGTCGTATTCGTACAGCAGCGCGTGGAGCATCGGGCTGCCGAGCAGGATAATTTGCACCCGCAGCGGAACCGTCTCCGGTTTCAGGCTTTTGGTGGAGAGGAAACCCAGTTGTTCCCCGGGTTCTTCGATCGCGATTTCGTGGTTTCGGAGCGCGCGTTTGAGGCTGTCCCAGGAAAACAGATTTCGGAGTACTTCCACGGCTGGCAGGATGAGATATCCGCCGTTGCTTTGGTGCAGTGCGCCCCCTCGGATGAGTGTAAAATCCGTTACCAGGCTTCCCATGACCGATTCTTTCTCAATTTTTCCAAAGAGATTGCTGTAAGTTGGATTGATTTCCAGCGTAATAGGCGCGCCTTCCGTATTGCTGTTATCCACCAGGATATTGACCTCATACCGCGGGGGGATTCCCGCGTTGTTTTTTGGGGTTTGGTGCTGGTTACTTTCCGGTTTATTTTCCAGTTTAAATTGCAGAAAGCCCTGCATATTTTCGACGATATCCGTTTGCAGCGCCTTCCAGAATCGGATGACCTCCTCTTGTCGTTCGTACTTCGACAGAAAATCTTCTTGTAGTTCGCGGAGCGTATTGGTAGCCGTGTCCTGTTCAATTTCCGTCAGCAGTTGATCCGTTTTGTGTTCGCCGGCGCGCATATCGCGGGCGGCTTGGCGGAGTTCTGTTTTGAGTTCTTCTTGTTTTTGGATAATGATTTCTTGTTGTGCGGTTGGCAGGGCGAGGAACTCCTCGTCGGTCATGGCGCGTTCCTCCACCCTGGGCACGGCGATGATTTCCATGGGTGTGTGTTGGATCATAAAATTTTGTTCGTAAGCCTTTTTTTCCAGCGATTCGAGGATGGCGGCTTCGTCGTCGCGGAGGCGGTTGAGCAAAGCCTCCCGTTTTTTCAGATAGGGTTCGCTCTCGAACACCTTCAGGAGGTTGGCGCGGGCGGCGAGTACGAATTGGTGCACATCCGATTTGAAAGCCCGGGCCTTGCCGGCCGGGATTTCGAGGCGATGTGGTTGGTACGGATCGGTAAAATTATTGACATAGCACCAGTCGCTCGGCGTTGGCTCTGCTTTGCAGCGTTCCTTGAGATAGTGCAGCACGGCCGTCTGCTTGCCGGTTCCGGGCGCTCCGGCGACATAGATATTAAAGCCCTTTGCTTTGTAACCCAGGCCAAATTGCAGCGCTTTCAGGGCGCGTTCCTGTCCGATGATTGCTTTTCCAGTTTGGCCGTCCGGGATGGGCAGGGTAGCGGGGTCGTAGGTTTTGCAGAGTTGTTCGACGGATAGTTTCATAAAATGCGGTAATTGAGCGCCAAAGGTGGCGTGGGTGGCGGCGGTTTTGGGTGACGGGGGTCAGTGCGGGGGGTGATTTGTTGGGAGTTGAGGCGAAATTTGCGTTATTTTCCCAATTAATTTGGTTCTTCGTGACTTTAGACGCGATGCATCGCGTCTCTACACCCTGACCCGTCCTCTTCCAACGCTCGAAGCTGGCTGGTGAGCATTTTATCCGAAATGTGCGGAATTTTTTTCAATTCGCTGTAACGCAGGGTCTGGTCTTTTAACCGCCATAAAATCGGCATTTTCCATACGCCGCCAATCTGCTCCATGACTAACTGAACCGGGTTGTAATTGACCTTCCCCTTAAAAATAAAATCCGGCATAGCGCAAAGTCTTTAGAGCATGTCTAAAATTATATTTCTCGCTAATATGAAAGTCTTTTTCAGCCATACATCGTTCCTTTTTTCGCCGTAATTAGTCCCATTACGTCTGCAAAAAGCGCCTTGTCTGGCTAAAAAATCCTTTTCATATTAGCAGAGAATATAAATTTAGACATGCTCTTATTTTCATACATTTAATATATTTCGGAAGATGTCGTGCTACACGCTACTTAATTCATCACCACGAATCTGTAGGTCTTTCCTTCTGCGACAAGCAGGTACGCGCCACTGGGCAAATCTTGCACGTCAACGGTCG
>JBEIDF010000123.1:0-10961 GCA_040383605.1 Lewinellaceae bacterium | reverse complement strand
CAGAACCCTCGAACGGGAGCTAGAGTGGGTACGTATGGCGCCGAAAGCCCGCCAGGCAAAAGGAAAAGCCCGTTTGAATGCATACGAAAAGATGGCCGGCGAAACATCGCGGGAAAAAGAGCAAAAACTGGAACTCTGGATTCCGCAGGCACAGCGACTCGGGGATAAGGTGATCGAAGCGCGCAACCTGACCAAATCGTTCGGCGACCGCGTGCTCTTTGAAAATCTCAGTTTCGATGTGCCGAAAAATGCGATCGTTGGCATTATCGGCCCCAACGGCGTGGGCAAAAGTACCCTGTTCAAAATATTAACCGGAAAAGAACAACCCGATAGCGGCGATGTGCTCATCGGCGATACCGTGCAGATCAGCTACGTGGATCAAAGCCACGAGGCATTGCTTCCGGAAAAAACGATCTATGAGATCGTTTCAGACGGCAATGATATCATTCAGGTTGGCAATGCCGGCATCAATGCGCGTGCCTACCTCGCCCGATTTAACTTTACGGGCGCCGACCAACAGAAAAAACTGGCCGTCTGCTCCGGCGGCGAACGCAACCGGGTGCACCTTGCCATGACATTGAAAGACGGCGGAAATGTGCTGCTACTCGATGAGCCGACGAACGATATTGATGTGAACACGCTGCGCGCACTCGAGGATGCGCTCGATGATTTTGCCGGCTGCGCGCTCATCATCAGCCACGACCGCTGGTTTATAGACCGCTTGGCGACCCATATCCTTGCGTTTGAAGACGACGCGCAGGTGGTGTTCTTCGAAGGGAACTTCACCGATTACGAGATGTCTAAAAAGGAAAAACTGGGCGATGTGACTCCGCATCGGCCCAGGGTAAAACATATCTTGTAAAAATGTGATGATCCAATAATTTAGATATTTTGACTAAATTACACAACCTATGGCTAACTATCCCGCTAAAATTCAGCGCCTTATTGAAGAAGGCTACACGTTTCAATTCAGCGAATACATCTCCAGGGGTTTCAACCTGATGAGCCGCAATACGGGCGGATATCTGGGGTATTTTTTGCTGGTGCTGCTCATGTACGTTGTCGGAAGCCTGATTCCTTGTGTCGGCGGGCTCGCTGTAGCAGTAGTCGCACCCAGCCTCATGATTGGGTTTGCGCACGTGGCCCACTTGCAGGAAATGGGCCAACCTTCGAATTTTAATGATTTCTTTCGCGGGTTCGACCGACTCGCGGATTTGTTTATTACGGCCCTGCTTACCGGCCTGCTGACGGTTGCAGCAATTTTGCCGGGATATATCTTGCTGTTCGCCGGTTTGTTTAGTTCTTTTGGCGAGGATCTTGCCGGTGCTAACCCAGAGGAGTTGTCTGGCGAGTTGCCGGGCATGATTCTGGGAAATGGCCTGGCCATTGCCGGCTTATTGCTGGTGGTGATTCCTGCCGCGTACATGAGCATTGTTTTTTCGTGGAGCGCGTACTTCGTTTGGTTTTTCAATTTGGGCCCTTGGGAAGCCATGCAGGCCAGTCGCCGCGTAATTCAACGGGAATTTGGGCGTATGCTTGTTTTTCTGCTTGTAACCGGACTGATCGGGATTTCAGGACTTATATTATTGGGTGTGGGCATCCTATTTACGTACCCGGCCATGGTGCTCATGCATTATGCCGCATTTTCGGACGTCCTTCGGTTACAGGATGAGGATACAGACAGCGACGCGGATATGATCGAACATTTTGCCCCCACAGAATCGGAATAACCCATGACAGAAATCCGGATATTTAAAATTGAATTCGGCACGCCGGAATACGACGAAACCGTGCGCTTGCGCGACGAGGTGTTGCGCAAGCCGCTCGGCTTGTCTTTTACGGCAGAACAACTGGCTGCGGAGTACGACAGCCAGCACCTAATTGCGACGGATCTCGGCGGGCGTCTGATTGCGTGTCTTATACTCGTACCGGCCTCAGAAAGCGCGATCAAAATGCGGCAGGTGGCGGTGCGTCCTGATTTGCAGGGGCGTGGCGTGGGTACGGCCCTTGTACAAGCGGCAGAAGGACTGGCTGTAGATGGCGGTTTCCGGGAGATGGTATTGCATGCCCGAGAGACGGCCGTGGAATTTTACCGGAAGTTGGATTACCGGACAGAAGGCGACTGTTTCGAGGAGGTGGGGATTCCGCACTACAAAATGCGAAAAACGCTTTGAACGCCATGCTTTCAGGCGTCAATTCGGCATGCGCGACAATTTATCCGGCTTGAGGATTGTGATAACGCCGTCGTGGATCTCAATCAGCCCCTCCGATTTGAAATCGGTCAGGGTGCGGATGACGGTTTCTTTTGCCGTGCCGGCCATCGCGGCGAGGTCTTCCCGCAGCATGTGGATTTCTTTGAATCCTTGTTCGTGCAGGTGCGCGATGGTGATGGCTACGCGGCGGCGTACAGAATTGTAGGCCAGGCTGATCAGTTGTTCTTCCTGTTCGGCGACATGATTTGCGAGGAGTTTGATAAACCGGGCGTTTACATCCCGGTTGCCGAATACCAGGGCGAAAAAATCTTCCCGCGGCACCAATCGGAGGACGCTGTCCTCGAGGGCAACGGCGTTTTCCGGATATTGGCTTTCTCGCAGCAGCGCCATATATCCAATGAATTCACCCGGACTGGCGATGCGGACGATCAGTTCGCGGCCGTCGTCGTTTGTTTTGGCCACTTTCACAGCGCCTTTTTCCAGCAAAAACAGCCACCGGGGCGTTTCGCCTTCCTGGAAAATAAAATCTTTTTTTCGGTAGTGCCGGACTTCCCGATTTTCCGAGAGGCTCTGAATCGCCTCCAGCGCCCGGGCTTCATTGATGAAGTGCTCAAATCCAGCTGCAGTTTGGCCGGCGGATGCCTGCCGCAGGCGTTCACTTTTTGTTAAGCGGGTTTCGATTGTCTGGAGTAGTTGTACATCGTCAAAAGGTTTGGTGATATAGTCGTCTGCGCCGAGCGACATACCCTTTCGGAAGTCGTCTTTTTCTGCTTTGGCCGTAAGAAAAATAAACGGCACGTCGCTGGTTTTAGCCTGTTTGCTGAGAATATGCAGTACCCCGAATCCGTCGAGTTCGGGCATCATGACATCGCAAAGGATCAGATCGGGCGGCTCCTGCAGGGCTTTTTCAACGCCCATTTTGCCGTTTTCAGCTGTTACAGCATGGTAGCCTCCCAGCGATAAAATTTCTGCCAGATTTTCCCGAACATCCTGGTTGTCCTCGATAATTAATACTTTTTTCATATCAAAGCCGGCTTTTCATGCCTCAAATGTAACACAATTAAATCAACTACAATATATTTTAATTTTTTATGTAAATCCCGACTGATCTAAATCACGCAGTGCGCTGAGGTTTGTCATTTATGCAGACGGACAAAAGGGGCCACTTTTGCAGTGTAATGATTCACCGTTCATCGAAACGTACTTTTTTAGTTAAAAAAATTAGGATATGATCACGTTTAAACGAGTTTCCGCCATTATGACCACCGATCTGATAACGGTTGGTCCCGAGGACAGCCTGCTGACCGTAAAAAAGATTTTTGCGGAAAACACGTTCCACCACCTCCCCGTGGTGCGTTTTAGAAAAATCGTGGGGATTATTTCCAAAACGGATTTTAATCGGTTCGCAGACGGTGTGAGCCATGCCGTAGAGGATAGATTCATCAACGAAAGCCGCTTGGAACGCGTGAAAGCCGAGGATATAATGACCAAGGGCCTGGGCAAATTGGATCCTGCCGACCGAATCAACGTGGCGCTGGAAATCTTCAGCCATAATTGGTTTCACGCGCTTCCCGTGGTGGAAAATGACGAGTTGCTCGGTATGGTAACCACGCAAGATATTATCCGCGCAATTCTGGAAGAAAAACCGGCTGATCCAACGGAAGTGTATGATTAGTTTTTTCTGAAAAAACAACTTTTCGGGCGTAATTAGAATACGCAGCCTGGATATCTCAGCAACAACAACCATCAGGCGTTATGAACACAATTCAAATTTTTGGAACCGGGGATGATAAGATGCGTGCGCTCAGACATAATCTCGGTATGGCACTGACGCAGTTTCCCTTGAAGGGGGAGGTGGAAGAAGTGTCGGAATTTAATAAAATTAACTTGAAAGGGGTTCGGGAGGTGCCGGCCCTGGTCGTTGACGGAGAAATCCTGAGCGAGGGCGTGGTACCGAGCGTGGAGGAAATCAAGCGCCTGCTGCGCAACCGCGAACTAGTCAGAAGTAAGTTGTACCGTCTGCGCCGGATTCTGGCGCCCATTGATCTGAGCCCGGCATCAGAAAATTCGCTTCGGTATGCCTGCCAGTTGGCCCAAATTTTTGGGTCGAGCGTGGAGGTCGTGTATGCCATGGACAGCATTTTTGAGGGTAAGGAGCCCTCTCCCACGGGCTTTTTGTCTGGATACAAAAAAGCCATGCAGGAGGAGGTGGATCAGTTTGTGCGCAGCGTTCTGGGGAATGAAAGCGGGCTTTGTCCGACGCCGGACTTCAACCACGACACACCGATGACCGATTCCGAGCAGCAGGTTTTGCGCACCCGGATTGTATTTGGTTTCCCGGAAGAAGTGCTGGCTGATCTCTCCGTGAAAGCCGATTTGGTGGTGATGGGGACGACTGGCAGGGGCAATCTGACGCGCAAGCTCTTTGGCTCTGTCAGTGTGGCTGTGTCCAACCGCGCCCATTGTCCGGTGCTTCTGATTCCGCCGCAGGCGCAGTTTAAAGGATTTAAGAATATTTTATACGCCAGCAATTTTGAGTCTTTGGATGCCTTGGCCATCAAGCAAACCGTCACCTTTGCGCGGCGTTTCAACGGACAGATGCATTTTGTACATGTTGGTCCCGCCGGCGAGCAGGGCGTTGATCTGGAGCGCAAATTGTTTGAGATCAATTACATCTATGCCGATCCGGAAATGCCGTATATCTTCCATAAGATTGTCGGCGACGATGTGATAGACGCTTTACACGAGTATGCATTTACACAACGGATTGATCTGTTCATTTTTGTGACGCATCACCGCGCATTTTGGGAATCCATTCTGCACCGCAGCATGTCCAAGGAGATGCTCTTGCATACCAGTGCTCCGGTTTTGGTGATCCATTCCGAGAACGATGTGCTGACATAGCAAAAGGCAGGCGGAAACGCCTAGCATATAAAACCTTTTCCCTTTGTTCCGGTTATTACTGCCTGATTGACAGTAGGACCATGGACAAAAAAGGAAAACAGCCGGAGAAAAAAACAGGCCCTTTGGTAGAAGGCTTAGACTACTACCGTGAAGGGCCTTTCTTTGTATTTACCGAGTACTACCACTTAAAACGGGGCTCCTGCTGCGGCAGCGGATGTCGTCATTGCCCGTACAAAAAGGGCGGGCAGGGGAAAAAACGGGCGGACTGAGTCGCTATTTAGCCCATTTTTCTATTCGAACCACCGGTTTGGGATATCCGTTTAATTTGTAGGTTTGCCTTTCAGCCGGCGCCAACAGATCAGGCCGGTGGATGCGGTCTGCCGGCAGCATTTGTAACTCCGGGCACCAAATTTTCACATATTGCCCGGCGGGATCGTAATTTTTTGCTTGCGTGAGGATATTGAAATATCGGTCTTCCCGCGGGTCGCTGCCGACGCCGGCTACATAGTTCCAGTTGCCCCAGTTGCTGCAGGGGTCGTAATCGAGGAGCAAGGATTCAAAATATTCCGCGCCCATCTGCCAGTTTACTTTTAGATCTCGGGTGAGGAAAGAAGCGACGTTTTGTCTGCCGCGGTTGCTCATCCAGCCTGTTTCGCGCAGTTCGCGCATATTGGCATCAATAAAAGGCACGCCGGTGCGGCCTTCTGCCCACAGTGTGAACAGTTGTTTGTCATTTCGCAGCTGCGGCTGCGGCTTGTTTCGCGGGCCGTGTCTGAGAAAAATTCGATTGCCGTATTTTTTTCCCATCAACCGGAAGAAGTCGCGCCAGAGTAATTCAAAAAACAGCCAGTAGGTGCTGTCGTTTGCCTTCCGTTCGCGTTCATAGCGCTTGATTTCCTGATAGGCCAGTTTGGGGGAAAGGCAGCCTTGCGAGAGCCAGGGAGAGAATTTTGAGGAAAAATCGCCGCCGATCAAGCCGTTTCTTGTTTCTTTATACGTGGCGATCAGGTCTTTTTCCCAAAGGTAGTAACGCAGTCGTTTGAGCGCCTCTGTTTCACCGCCGCAGAATGGCAGCACGGCGCGTGGATCTGCCTCAAACGGCGTGTGCCCAAAATCTTCCAGGCTTGGTAATTCCCCGGGCTTCAAGTCAGCCGGCAAGGGCGACATAGCGGTAGGCGCCGGCAGCGGCGGTCTGATCGGAATTATATTTTCTGTTTCTTTCCTGAATTGAGAAAATACATCAGGGATATGCTGCACCGGCATGGGGAGGTCTTGCGTGTGGTAGAGCATTTTGCCTCGGGTGTAGGACAGTTCCACGCCGATTGGCCACAATTTTTGTTCCAGCGCATCTTGCACCAATACTTCTTCGTGCGTTCTTTCCCGGTTGCAAAAGACCCAGGAAGCCTTCATTTCCCGGGCCAAATCCGGAAGAACTTGCTCGGGCAGTCCGGTGCGGACAATCAGGTCGGCGCCCAGCGCGCGCAGGTTTTGGCGCAGGTCGGCTACGCTTTCCAGGACAAACCGGGCCCGGTATTTGCCTGTTTTCGGAAAACCGAAGCGGGTGCGCCCTTTGAATGTCCGATCGTCAAACACATACACGGGGATTACCTCGTCTGCCATGCGCAGCGCGTCAATTATTGCTTCATTATCATGCAGCCGGATATCTTGTCGAAACCAGACGATTGCCCTTCTTTTCATCAGAAATAATTTTTGGATTGCGTGACCGCGTTCAACTGCTCTTTAAACTTGATAATCTGCTTTTTGTTTGTCAAGCCGTTGTATTAATTCCAAAATCGCGCCTTGTGTCAAATTACGACTTATCTGTCGCCCGGAGGAACGCGTGCGCTTTTTCCAAATCTTCCGGACTGTCTATCCCGAGGCTTTCCTGCGTCGTGATGCCGATGGCGATTCGGTATCCGTTTTCAAGCCAGCGCAATTGTTCAAGCGACTCCGCGCGCTCCAGGGGCGTCTGCGTGCAATCCGCCAGTTCCAGCAGGGTCGTGCGGCGAAAAGCATAGATACCGAGGTGTTTATAATAGGTATGGCGCTCAAGCCGGGCCTCCGGGGGGTAGTTCCGAAGATACGGTATCGGAAATCGGCTGAAATACAGCGCCCCGCAGGCCGGCGCGAAAACCGCTTTGACTACGTTCGGGTTATCCAAGTCGGCCAGTGCAGCGAGGGGTTTCACCAGGGTCGCGATCTGAAAATCCGGCGCATCGAGCAGCGTTTGGGCGAGCAGGGTGATTTGTTCCGGCTGGATAAACGGCTCGTCGCCCTGGATATTCAGCACCAGTTCGGCCTGTGGAAATGCCCGGGCCACTTCCGCGCAGCGATCGGTGCCGCTGGGATGTTCCGCGCGCGTGAACATCGCTTCGCCGCCGAAGGCGCGGACATGCTCCGCGATCCGGTCGTCGTCGGTGGCCACCACAATCCGATCGGCCAGGGTGCAGCGAGCGGTTTGCTCATACACCCGATGAATCATACTTTTCCCCGCGATGTCTGCAAGGGGTTTTCCAGGAAATCGGGTGGAGGCATAACGAGCGGGGATAACGGCGAGGATCATGGATTGTGCAAAATTTATTGAATGATTACCGGATTTTTCGCTTGGGAGGATCATTATTCCGGCGATTTACCTGCAAGCGTCGTATTTTTGCAGCAACTTTATGGAAAAAAACAGATGTATGTTTAAAATAAACCGGTTTTTATTTTTAATCCTGATCTTGTCTGCCACGGAAGCAATCGCCCAGAAACAGCCTCGAAAGGCCGCCCCGGCGCTGCTAAGTGATAAAGATACCGTTTTACTGATTGTGCAGGACAGCCAGAAAATTTTTCTGCACACCGTAAAACCGCGGCAGACCCTGTACTCCATCGCCAAATACTATGGACTGGGCATGGAGGATTTGTACGCGTACAATCCGGAATACCGCAAGATATCCTCCCTGCAAAAAGATGCGTTGATCAAAATACCGATCCCCAATCGGGCTATCCGGCGGTACAAAGGCGATAACTTTGTCAAAGAAAATTATGCCCCAATTTTTTATCTGGTAGAACACGGCGACAATCTCTACGGTATCTGCAAGCGGTATTTCAGTATGTCGGCAGACACCATCCTTAAACGCAATAAACTAAAAAAACCCACGATACAACCAGGCCAGCTGCTGCATATCGGCTGGTTTGATGTGTCCGGAATACCGCCCGACTGGCGCCCGACGGCGCAGGTTGAACCTGCGGTGGATACCACGGAGTTGATCGGTGAATACCAGCAACAAAAATCAAATCGGCAGGAAGTTACGGCGCAGGGCGTCTGCTTTTGGCGTCGGGACAATGATGTTCGGGGTGAATTGTACGCCTTGCACAACACCGCCATGTTAGGAACGATCATGGCCATCACCAATCCGATGAATAACCGCACCGCGTACGCCAAAGTAATCGGGCGTATCCCCGCCGGGAACGACCGCAATACGGAAGTCATGATTTCTCCGGAAGCCGCGCGCCGACTCGGCGCTATTGACGCCCGGTTTTTTGTAAAAATCAAGTATTTCAAGTAGCGCTTGTCTGCAGATTTACAAAAAATACAGACACTTTTTTGCTTCACTGCGACCGGCTAAAAACTTATGCCGTAATTTCGCGCCGCACGGCGCAAATCAGTGCGTGTAACTAATCGGATACTAAATACGCAACGTGTTTATGAAAAACTGGATTTTTTGGCTTTTGGCAACGCCGCTACTTTTCTTTGCTTGCCAACAAGACGGCGGCGGCGCGCAACAGCCGCAGCAGCGCGCATCGCAAGCGGAGGAAATGGTTAATCTGCTCGGCGGCGATTGGATTCCACTCGATTTTTGCGCGCGCGCAGGACAATACGGCTCCGTACTCGGCGCCATGAACAACGCACACCGGCCCTACGCCTATGCCCTGTCCTTCGATCCGGAGGAACCAGACAGCGCCCGCTGTTTCGATGGTGAAAAAAGCTGGACTTGCGCTATCTCCGTGGTGGCGGATACGATCGAAATCAAAAATGCCGTAGGCAACAAATCCGTTTTCCTGGTCTATCACTCCACCGAAGGGCGCGATATGACGATGTTCGACGCGACAAAAGGCACAGCCCAGATGGATAAATTCATTAAATCGCAGGCTAAAGCCAAAGACGGTTACGGCGCTTTTGCCGTTGCGTTGAATCACCACCTGTTCAATGGCGTTTTTACGCCGAAGGGCGGCGGCGCGCCGGTACAGTTCACGCCCGGCGGGTTTATCATGAACCTGCGGGAATACGACCGGTATGAACTTTGCACGGCCGGCGATTGTTTCGTCACAGGCGATGAGATAGACGTGGTCACCTTCTCTAATTCAAAAAAAGAAGGCTCCGCCGTCCTGCTCGGCTATCGCTACGATGGCACGAACGATAATTTAAAAATCTACCGGCTGATCAAAAATAATGCGGACGAGCAGGCTGCCTATAAAATTGGCCCCGTACTCTACGATTTCAGCCGGAAAAAAGCAGAATAAATATGGCCTCAGCGCTCAAAAATCTTTCCAGATACGACGAAAGCAACGTGCCGGATGCCTCCGGAATGCGCTTCGGCGTGGTCGTCTCGGATTGGAATGCCGAAATAACGCACGCCTTGTATCAAGGCTGTTATGATACGCTGCTTCAACACGGCGCGCAAGCGGAACATATCTTTGCGTTGCAGGTGCCGGGCGCCTTCGAACTGCCCGCCGGCGCCCGCATCCTGAGCGCCCAGGAAAAGGTGGATGCGCTGATCTGCCTAGGCTGCGTGATCAAAGGCGAAACCAACCACGACGAATACATCAACCAGGCGGTGGCAAATGGCTTAGTCAACCTGAGCATCGCGAGTGGCAAGCCCTGTATCTTTGGCGTGTTGACTACCCTCAACGAAGAACAAGCCCTCGACCGGGCCGGCGGAAAACATGGCAACAAAGGCGTCGAAGCTGCCGTGGCCGCTATCCGGATGGCTGCGCTGAAACAAACGCCCCAGACAGGCAAATCTCCAATCGGTTTTACAACCAAATTATGAAAGTACACCTGATCCCGGCCGGCCGTTTTAAACTGGATGGCGGCGCGATGTTCGGCGTCGTGCCGAAACGTATGTGGGAAAAAATGAATCCGCCGGATTCCAACAACCTCTGCACTTGGAATTTGAACGTGCTGTTGGCCGATACGGGCACGCGCCGTATTCTCTTCGATACGGGTATCGGGAATAAACAGGATGAGCGCTTCCTGTCCCATTTCGAACCCTCGGGCCTCGGCGTCCTTTTTTCTGCCTTATCTGATTTGGGGTACGCGCCGGGCGATATCACCGATGTTTTTTTTACCCACCTGCATTTTGACCATTGCGGCGGCGGACTTTGGAAAGATGAAGCAAGCGGCCGGGTAGCGCCTGCCTTCCCCAATGCGACCTACTGGACGAATAAAAAGCATCTCGACTGGGCGCTGCACCCAAATGAACGCGAAAAAGCCTCTTTTCTGAAAGAAAACTTTATGCCGTTACAGGAAAGCGGACGGCTCCAGATGATAGCGCCTAATTCGGGCCGCGAATGGTTGCCTGGCCTGCGCGTCCGCTTTACGTATGGCCATACAGAAGCGATGATGTTGCCGGAAATTAAGGTGGGCAAGCGAACCGTTGTGTATTGCGCCGATTTGATTCCCTCCCAATGGCACGTCGGGATGCCTTATGTAATGGCGTACGATGTGCGGCCGCTCGTTTCTTTGCGGGAAAAAGCAGCGCTGCTGCGCCAGGCGGTCCGGAAGCGGTGGATCCTGGCGCTGGAGCACGATCCGGTGGCTGAAGCCGTGACGGTTCGGGAAGACGAACGAGGCCGGATCGT
>JBEIDF010000122.1:0-11058 GCA_040383605.1 Lewinellaceae bacterium | reverse complement strand
ATTCCGATCCACGACGACACGCACCCCCGGTACGCGCCCTTCAAATATTGAACACAAAAATAAGACCCTTTTCCGTATGTTGGGGTTACTTCTTTGCACTCGGTTGGAACGCCCAGAGACTTTCGCCCGAAGCGCCGCCGCCGCTATTTCGTAATCGGACTGCGCAGCGCGTGTGTCCCGCTTGTTGCCGGAAGCATCCCCGTAATAAAACACCTCGTGGATATGTTGCCCAAATTCCGCCAGAAACGCCTCGCAGACGGCCTTTGTCGTGTTGCGCGGGTGCTTTAGGCAGTATTCTCGGAAAATCCTTACCTCTAATGTGCCGTCGGGATCGTACACGCATTGCGCTGCCAGCATTGTCATGTAAGGCACCACGTTTTGGTCGAAAGTCAAGTGAGCAACCGGAACATCAGGCAGAAACTTCACGTCGGTAACGTGGCGTTCGGGGTTGAAACTGTAAAAAGCCTCGCCGCCCTCTCTCGCCACCGTGTCCCAGTCTCCCAGCAGCAAGCGCCGCTGGTCGTAAAGGCTAAGGTTCTCCAGTTGTTTGCCATAAATCCGCCGGAACTCGGTGTCGGGATTATCGGTAAGCAGGGCTGGGACAAAGGACTGGTGGGGCTTTAGGTTGACCGGGTTGCCATCTTCGTCTCTGACAAACCGAAACTTGACCCAGTTATGAGCAGGGTTGCCTGCCAAAAGAATTTTTGGCTCCCGGACTGGTAGCGAATCAAGTTTGTAGCGAATCCGGCTTGAAAGTATTTGAAAGGCTTTTTGGGTGATTTCGGGCGCTTCGTCAATGAAGGCGTCTGTCAACTCAAGCGAACCGAGCGCGTGAAAGTCCGGGTCTGTTGGGTATTGGTGCAAATCAAGCAGTACAATCTCGGAACCGTTGGTGAACCGGATAACGCCGTTCATCTGATTGACCGACATACCGACGCCGCTGTGCCTCCAGATAGCGCCCCATGCGTCGTTAAATGTGTTGAGGGTAGTGAGTTTCAGTTTCTTGAGCTCATCCCGACAAAGCGCCCCCCTTGTTCCCGGATATTTTAAGCGGCGGTAAATCTGCCAGTTGCAACCCAGCCAAGACTTACCGCCGCCCGCCGCACCGCCGTAAAATACCTCGGTGACTTCTCCGCTCGCTTCCAATGCCTTCCACGCAATGGCCTGTTTTTTACTCAGTCGTATTCGCAGGTCACTCATCTTTACCGTCATCCGGGATTTCGATTGTTATGGTTTTTATGGCGATTTCGCCGCCGTCTTTGCCCGTGTGTTCAATCCCTTGCTTTGGTTTGCCATACGCGCGGTCGAGTATTGCGACCTGCGCTTGTACGTTTCCTTTTTTTGCCGCCAAAAGCATTGCCTTCAATACTTCTTTCGCTTCGCTGTAATTGGCCGGATCGTCAGGCTCGCTACCCAAAACCTCAGACAGCAGCTCGTCTATCTGTGGCAATTTCTTTGGCCGACCTTTCGGATTGCCCGATTGGCCTTTCTTGAAACCGTGCTTTGATATGTCTGATCTTCCTTTCAATTGTTTTCCAATTGTTTTACTTCTTCGCTTTTTCTCTTTTGGACAAAAAATACAGCCCCATAAAGGCTATACAAATGATTAGAACGCAATCTAAGACTTTAGGATACATGGTAGTGCAAATTTACGGTTAAAAAAATGAAAGAGACGTTTTCAGTTGCATCTGAAGGTCGGCGTAGTTTGTGTTTATCAGTTTCTCAAAGTTGTAGTTCAGCGCATTATCGCTAAAGTGCTCAGATTTCGGGTTGCCGGGGCGAATAACCTCAAACACCTTAGCCCGCCTGTCTTGTAGCGCCATCAGTTCATTTGGGAATCGAAGGTCGTCAAAAATGAAATTACCGCTTGCTGTTATCCGCTTCATTGCTAAATCCACCCAGACGTTCGGGTTTATTTCGCGGCGGCCAAATTCGCCGATAAGGCGAAGCAAAGTACGGGTGTCGTTGCCGTACATATCCGGGAGCGCGGATTTCTTTTGCGCCTTTTCCCATGTGAAATCCCATTGCCCGGTATGGACAATGTCGAGAATGTCGTAAACCGGGTCGGCAAACGACAAAATTTTAAACCCCATATCCGGGTAAAGCGCTTGCAGGATTTTTGCGGCGGTGGATTTGCCAGCGCCCGGCTGGCCGGTGAATGCGATAATCATGTGTTGGGTCTTTTTTGAAGTGATTTAGTCCAATCGAAGTTTTTGGGCGGATTGCTTAAAAATCCTAAATGCAAATAACAGATTTCTAAATCTTCAGTCATTACAGCCCACTGGCTTACAACCATAGTGGGCTTTACTCGGTACCAAAAGGCCCTCCCGGATTTGTCCACCGCGGCGTAATTGTAGCCAGGGGGGCAAAATTCCCAAGGATACTCAATCTTGAAATCTTCCATGTTTTGTTAATTTAATTATCAATAGTTTGTTAAATCATTCTCACCTCTTTTTCTCCACCACAAAGTCCCGGTCTGCCAAAACCGCGGGGTCGGCGGGAAATAACCAGTTGTAAAAGCGTTTTGGGTCGAACATTTGACCTTTTTGCGCCATGTACCGAATATAGTCAGCCCTTTTAGCGTCCTCGTATTCACTAAACAGCCATTTCGGCACTTTGCTTTCGTCAGGGAGCGGAGCCCCCTCAAAGGAGGCCACAACTTCATCAATAAAGACTTTCAGCGCATCTTTCCCGCCCATTCTGACCGTGTGTCGGTGCAGCACGCTACGCAAACAGGTAGGAACAAAAGGTTTTTTCTCATCAACTTCCATAAATAACTTGTTTCAAATTTTCAATAGTTTCAGCAGATAGCAATTTATCGGGCGTTGTGCGCAAAAGAAATATACCCTGCATGGCCATTTGGTTGTACTTCTCTATGTCGGCCAAAAAGCCTTTCGGCCTAACGTGACGGCCGGCACTCCAAACCCCTCCTTCTACCTCCAGCCCCACGCGCCGGCCGTTGTCAGCTTCAAAATAGTAATCAATTCTCCACCGCCTGCCAAAGCAAAAGCGATACTCAGGTATTGGGCATGGCAGCCCGTATCGCTCGCAAAGTGCAGAAAATATCTTCTGTTTTTCGTTCATCTTTTTGACGCCCCGGGAAAGTGGACGCTTGTACACATCCCTCTTACCCTGTCGAACACGGGCAAAGATAGCATACTCTTTATTGTCTGGGTATCACCATTTGAAATAAAATATGAAATTTGTCCGTATGCCTGTTTCCGGTTGTACCGCTCCTCGATAATTGCCTCGTTTAGGTCAATCTGGTCACCGTAATAATTCACGGCCCCCGAAGCCCGAAGGAACTCGTCGAAACACCGATCCATTGTAACAGCGGACTGGACGGCGTCAAATTGTTTGTCGCTTCTTGCGCGCCCGTACAGCGCGGAAAGCGAAGTCATCTCGAATCGCTTGCTTAAATCGGCGGCATCGCAAAAGGCTTTCATTATCCCCATGATTTCTGTTTTGCCGATCCCTGGCGCTCCGTAAATGAACAGCCCCTTGTTGAGCGGCCATTCGCAGGCAGGGTCATTAATGAAGTACATAATCATTTGCCGGATTATAGCAGCCAGTTCGCCGCCTTTCGGAATGTCCCATACAAACGGCGCGCCGGTCGTGCCTTCAATTTCATCAGCCCGGCGGTTAAACTCCTGCATTACCATCCGGCGCGCATCCTCGTACCCCATCTCCTGTTTGAATGTGCGCGCCCGGCGTGCTGCTTTTTGGGTGTTGCCGGAAAACACATTGTCCCAATATTGGGCAGTTCGGACTGCCACTTCCGGCGGCACCTCCCGGATTACGGTTCGCGGTTGCTCCATCCGGTCGCGCATTTGCTCAAGCGAAAGACCGTGGGCGAGTTGCTGGGCGAGTTTTTTGATTTCATTTTCCATAATTAGATCATTTTGCTGGTGTCGGGAATAAGATCAAAACAGTTGCTCACGCTTGTATTCCTCCGGTTCCATCGAAATATCGTTTACAGCGGACTTTTTTTGTTGGCTGGGGTATTCGGTCGCTTTGATCGGGAAAAGCCCGCTCCAGCCATTTCTGACTGATTGGGCGATAATTTTAGCGAGCTCCGCGCCGCTGTTACCGGATATAGCCCGCCATTCAGCCACGGCGGCGTCCAGCGCTTTTTGGGTTCGATATATAAACCGCTTTTCGGTCGCCTTGTATTCAAGCCAGTCAACCACAGCCTTTGTCACAAGTTCGGGCTCCTTCCACCCGTCGGCAATAAAAACAGGCCCCGCGTCGGCGGCCCGCGGCCCGGCGGAAATTTCAGGAACTAACCCGTTATTTTCCTTTGTTGAATTTTCATTTTTTGTTTTTTGGGAAAGTGAATCCGGCGCTTTTGCGCTATTATTATTCAATGTAATATTAAATTCATTACTATTATCTTGGCATTTTTGCGGGTAGGGTCTTGGCATTTTTGCGGATACCCTATCCGTATTTTTGCGGGTAGGTGCCGCATTTTTGCGGATAGGGTCTGAGATATAAATTCGCCGAATATTGCCCGCCTCCCGGTCAAATTCAAGCCGGATAAACCCCTGCGTCGAAAGGCTTTTTACCCACCTTGTTATCGTATCATTTGAGCAGGAATAAAGATCGGCGAAGTAGGCGTTTGAAGCCCAGCAAAACCCCTGAGCATTGGTAAGCGCCGTGATTTCTCCGAAAAGAAGTTTAGCGCCGGGTTCGATCTCTGCGCAATACCTAACATTCGCAGGTATCACAGCGTAAAATGAAGGTTTCTGCATAATCAAATAAAAAAAACGCCATACGAAAGGCGGGGACTTTGGGAATAAGTCGTCGGGGTAGTTGGCACCCCTTCCGCGCCTTTCGTATGGCGTCATTCAAAAAAACCAACTATAAATGCGCTGGGGCTCCCACTCCCGGCGCGCCTCATTTGGCAGGGCAAATATAAACTACTTTAGACGAAAAGTAGACATTTTTTAGACATTTTTTAGACATTTGTTGCCTGCAAATTACTGCATAACAAGTTGAATCCCCTTAGCCATCCGGTTTTGCGCTGCCTTGTAATAATCCGCATCAATTTCAAACCCGACGTAATCAAAGCCCATACGGCGGATCAACTATAGCCAGATCAAAATATTTGTCAGGATACGACGGCATCCCGTATTTCGGGTTCATGCAGTCGCCTAAAATGAATTTGCCCATAATTACACCTTTTCAATAGTCTGCAAATAAACCGGAATAGTCGCGTCCACCTTACCCTCCATTTCTTTCACTTTTGCTTTGGCTTCCGCCAGCGAGACTGGATCGGAGACGGTGTCCGATAGCCGCTTCAATGTCTTTTGCGCCTGCCTCATTTCATGAACTCGAATAGCCAGCGCTTTGGCGGCTGCTTTGGCTGCACTCGCACCTGCGGACAGTTCGGTGTGTACGAGTTGCAGGGCAAGGTCTTGAGCGTCGTAATACGCTACGTTACCGTCGGCGTCCGATAGTGCTATATATTCTTTTTTCATTCGGCACCCATTTGTGCCAGTTCGGCGGCGCGAATGTAGTCCTTCTTGCTCATGTCGCGCTCAATGACCAGCGTCATGGTATCGGTTCTGATAATTTGCAGCCAGCCGGGCTCTGGACAGTTGTATTGGATTTGGCAATTTACCGGCCGTTCCTGAGCGCCTTTGTAGATCGCTGTGGCAACTATATCCACCTCGGTCTGCTCTGCCTCCATTTCGGTTTTGATGCGGTTAAACTCCTGTTTTTTTTCTTCCTCAAGCGCTTTCAGCCTCATTAGGCGTCCGGTAAGGTATTGCCCAAGTTCGGTTTTTTCGGCGTCCGTCAACGGGACTGGTAGTTGGATTGTAATACTTTCGCTCATCTTTCAATTATTGTTGTGTTAGTGTATTGCGCAACTATCATTTTTGATTGCGCGGGAAATTCGTTGCTCAAAAACCACTTCGTAAAATGGTCTTCTGCCTTCACCGGCTGGTCTTTGTGTTTGCCGAAATTCCAAAACAGCTTCACGCCGTCAACCCAATATACAAGCCCACTGAAATCGGCTATATTTTTCCCGAACAAGGAAAGTTCGTGCAGTTTTTCGTTGTCATCCGGTAAGGCGTATCTGTCTCTTTGCGCCTCAAAAATCTTCTTCACAACTTCTGCGTCCGATATTCCGCGCTTCCCGCTGTGGTCAATGCCCAAGTAAAACTTTGCCGCCGCTGGTAGGGTGCGCGGTTCCATCTGGTGAAATATGGCCTGCACGTCAATGATGTTGGCGTCTTGGTCTGGAAAGTCATCATGGCCAGCGCGGTAAAATTCTTCTGCCAGCAAAGGAATATCCAGTCGCCGCATACAAAAGCCCATGAAGTCGCAGCCTTCCAAAAATTCGCGCACTTGATTGGCAATGGCTGAAAATGGCGTGAATAATCCGTTTCTGCCTTCGTATTCCGGCCGCCAGTCGTGTGCAGGGTTGGTCTGGAATTGCGCACGTTTTTCTTTGCCGTCCGGTTCGATGCGGATAGCCAGCAGGCTGTCAATGTAGCAGTTCTTGACGTTCGCTTTGCCCTCTTTGTCAAACTTTCCAGCCTGAATTTCAATAATCGCAATAGGTCTATGCATTATAGGTAAGTTTCAGTTTTCTTTGAAAGTCCCGGCCAGCCTTTGCCAGCCGGGAACAAAAAATAAACCATGAATCAATGTGGGGGAGGCGGGAATCGAACCCGCATGGATTTTGTCGAACCTATCCTGTCAGTTCACCGTATGCAAAATGTGCGCCTGCACTCTCCCCCGAAAAACCGGCGCACTATTACAGCGCGCCGGAAACCAATTTTATGCTGCATTACTACTCTTTAATTGATACGCGAAACACCCGCGTTCCTTTCTCATTTGCCTTCCACGTGACTTTCCCGGCGTCACCCATATCCAACACCTCCGCATCACCAAGACGCCGCATAAGCCTATTGGCGACCTCCTGACGATGTTCTTCGATTTCCTTTTTCTTCTGTCCCAGTTCCATGTAAATCTTCGCCATTCGCAAGTCCATTGCATCGGCAATGATGTTGCCCCCGGTGGGCTTGTTAAACCGCTTGCGCAAAAACTCTTCGTAAGCAGGTGTACTTTCCGGTCTCGGTTCAAATCTCTCTATATTACCCATCAGATCAGCAAGGAGCGCCCGGTTTGGGTTGTCCTTCTCTTCCTCGGCGCAATATTGCGCCGCATACGGCCGCGCCGCCTCGATGCGCGACCAGAACTCAAGCCCCTGCTCAATTATCTGCTCGTGGGCAAGCGGAGCCGCGTCAAACTCCAGCACACGCAGCGCGTTACCGTCTTGCAGGAGCGCCATTTCCGCGTATTTGTAGCCCGTCACCAGCAGGTATTGTTGGATTTGGTACACATAGGCAGGCGGCACACCAGCGGCCCATTGTTGGGCGTAGAAGCCGTTGATGGTCTTGCACTCCAAAACGCCACGACCTTTTTTGCCCGGCGTTGTTTCTATTTGTCGGTCAATGTTAGCCAGCAGATAGGGGTGCTTTTTCAGCCAGATTGTTTCCGGCCGCTCCACACAAGTGCGCGTTTTCTTTACGGCGTTGTAATTGGCGACCGTTTGTTCCTCGGAGCCGCCCCAATACTCCCAGAGATTGGCAATGTGCGATTCCATGTAGTTACCCATGAACATACGCATATTGTTGTCGCGGCCCTCGGTGAACAGTCCCAGTTTTTCAAAGAATAATTGGGTCGCAGACTTCCAACTGTTTACGCCCAGCACGGAGCCGATTTCCGACCCTCCAATTCCCCGCGAACGGTAAGCCAGCCATTCGGCCCGGCTCGTTAATGTGGCGAACACGCGCCCACCTCTTGTGGTGGGCGCTGTGCTCTCATTATATGACCTGTCTTTACTCTTGCTCATTGGTGGACGCGATTTTAGGGTTATCAATTACTTCAATCGCATCTTCGATTTGGAAAGGGTCGGAGCCGTCAAAAATGGCGTCCAAGTCAGGCATAAACGGCAGTGCCTGCAGCGCTTGCATCATTTCTGCCGACGGGGCGTTTTCTTTTGTTTGATTTACGGTGTAGCTGTAGATGTCCATCATTTTGCCGCCGATCAGCTTCTTGCTGTCGAACTTTTTGATAATTTTCAGATCGGACTTGAACGGGTTTACTGCGTCCTCGCTGAATTTCAGTTTGGCAAAAAGGTCGTCAAAAAGTTTGCTTTGGCTTACTACAAGGCACTCGACGCCGCCGGACTTGTAGTTGAATACCAGCAGGGCAATGAATTTGCGGGCCTTGTCTTTTTGCCATTCCCGGAACTCGGACGGGATAATAATGGGGTCGCCAGACCGGAACCGTTTTACGGCGCTTTCCATTTTTGGCGCGCCGTCGTCGTTCAATACGACCTCTCCTGTTTCTTCATTCACCTTTGCCCGCCGGAACCATATTTCAGCGCCGTAAACAGGTCGCGAAACAACGCGGAAACGATTCTCTCCTTCCTCAAGTCGGGTGTAGTTGTTCAGCCGCACGTCGGCGGCGTTTTGGTCAATCGCTACGCCTGCCTCCTGCATTTGCAGGAACTGCTCTAAGGCGCTTTTTACGATTTGCAGACCGTTGTTGGTTGTTTTAGCTAACTCCTTTGCCATAATTGTGAAATTTTAAAATGATTGGTAAAGATAAATATTTTTTTAGAAAAACTCCGGGTATTCTTTTGTTTCGATTTTGTAAATAAGGTAGTCTATCGCTTGCTGGTAGGCGTATTCCACAAGGTGGTCAAAGCAGCCCTTTTCGATCGCAAACATAAGCGGGTAATCGGCTACATGGGGGTTTTGCTGGATCGCGTCGCAAATATCGCCAACATGGGCGCTTTTTAATTGGTCTGCTTTCCAGTAGGCTATTGCGGTAAATTCGCCGTCGTGTTTTTCGCCCCGGCAAAAGCGACGGGCACAATTTTCTTCAAACTCTTGTATTGCTTGCTGTCGAATGTCCATTGTTTGTAAATTTAAAAGGTAAGGTATTTATTTTTTGATAAGTCGAAGCTCGCCGGTGGCTTTTATTGCCTCGTATTCGCCGATGCGAAATCCGTGGTATTTGCCAGCTTTTAAGTCCGCTTCATATTCGGGATGCAGCGCATTTATCACCTGCTTTGCATCTTCTTTTACGCGCCGGGTTGCAGGTATTACCGTTATGCCTTTCTGGCGTATTCGGCAATAAGTGACCCCGACGGCAGCAAGGCCATGCAGTAGTCGCATGGTCTTGCTGTCAACGAAGTGGCGTGTTCCCCTCATTGGTCGGCTGCTTGAATTTCTGCCTTGTGGTATTCGTACAAGGCGTACTCGTTGTTCTCTTTAGCGAACAGGTGGTCTTGGTAGGCTTCGTCCCATGCAACATACCGTTGGCGGGTGGCTTCTTCATCGAACCGGTCAGCCCACATTGCATCGTATGCGTCCCGGCGCAACATCATTTCGATTTCGGGAGAAAGTTCCTGCTCGTAAACTTCGATATCGTCGCAGATAATGGTATCGTAGTCAATACGAATATCCACAGCCATACGCCCTAACATCATGTGGGTGACCGTTGCGCGGGCGTGGTAATTGTGCAGGCTTTGTTTGGCGTGAAGGAAAACTTCTGCGCTGCGGCCGCCAGTGAGCAAAGATTCGGTGTAAGTGTCCATAAATAGTAGTAAATATTAAGTTAAAAAATACCGCTTTCGCGATTGGTACTGCAAAGATAAGCACTCTTTTAAACTATTCAATAATTATTTGCAGAAAAATAATAAACGTCGAAAAAGTCTAACAAACGTAAAAAGCCGTCCGCTTTTCAGCGAACGGCCCCAAATCACCTAACAAAAAAACGTACTACTACTATTCTTTGATTTGGATGCTGATGCGCACCTCATAACGCCCCGGCGCGTATTTATCCATCAAGCTTTTAAGGCGCTCCGGCCCCAGCCGCAAAAGCCGGCCTTTCATCTTTGCCTTGCCCTTGACCGTGTGTTTGGCATTGTAGATATTAATGCGTTCGCGGTGGGGTATTGTCGCCCAAATATGGGGCTGCTTAACGTACTCGTAAAAGTCCCAAAATGCCTGCTCAATATTCATACTGTGTTTGTTTATGGAAGCAAACATACGGCATTATTTTTTTTTTGATATTTTTTTTGATATTTTTTTTAAAAAATACTTTTCTAAAATAAAATTAAAACTACCTTTGCCCCAACAACACACGAAACATGACACTTATCGAATTTTCAGAAACAACAGGACGCCGCCCGGAAGCGGTCGCAATCAAATTGCGGCGAACATTTGGCGGAAAGTTCGGAAAGCAAACATTGCTTGCAGACGAACATTTGCTGGCGCTTCAAACAGATCGGCGCGCAAACAAAACAAAAGCGGAGCCTTCTCCGAAAACAAAGCGCACGAACAAAACAAAGCAGGTGCCGCCGGTGACGGAAACAATATCAGAAGCGACACCGCCCCCGCAAACAATAACAATTCAGCCCGATGTATTACCCGAACAGCCTGCTGCCCTGCAAAAATACCGTTCCTTTATTCTTGGTTTTTTGCTGGTCGCGCCCACGGCGGCCTCTGTTACGAATATGTACGATGTATCTTATTCAATTACGCAGGAAGCAGTTACGGCGGGGTTATACACGACCGTGCTGGCCCTTACGGCGATGGGCTTCACAATCGCTGGTGTCCGCTCATGGGTCACGGTTGGGCTGAGCTTTATACTTATAGGGTATGAAAGCTTCTGCAACTTGTCCCGGCTGTACTTCGGGCTGATGGGTGGCGTAAAAGGCAATCCGACCCGATTTCTCGGAACCGTAACAGACCTGTTCGATACTGGCAGCCACGGCACGGCGTTGGCTATTGCCGGATTCAGCGCGCTGATGTTGGCAGGCGTTCAATACGCAACTATTTTTGAACTGCAAAAAAATACTTAACAATGGTAAGTAGGAAGGAAATAATAGGTTGGCTGCTGGTGCCCTGCATCGTTTATGCGGCGTATTACCTATCGCCTCAAACAACACGCAAACGCGAAGCGGCGTATAATCAGGCTTTGCCCGATCCCGGCGAACCGGAATTTTATCCCGAATCTGATCCGCTCTTT
>JBEIDF010000121.1:0-11086 GCA_040383605.1 Lewinellaceae bacterium | reverse complement strand
CACCAAATAACTCTCCTCCCCCCCCCCCAAAAACCCCCCCCCCCAACACAAACAAACCGCCGCGCCCCCCCCAACCCCCCCCCCGACACTATGCTTGATCGAAATTTTATTTTCCTGCTAACACCGGTACCACTCAATTCATCACATCCACATCCCCCACCACTGCCAACAGCAACGCGATATCCTCATAAAACTCCCGGATCACCTCAAAACTGACGTTGGATTGGAAAATAGACGGCTCCAGCAGGTTGCGATCCTGTGTCAGGGCGATGTAGATATTATCGCCGATAATAGATAGATAGATTTCTTTTTTCCGGTTGAGACTTTGGTACTGTTGGCGGAATTGCAGGATGATCCGCTGCATTTCCGGGGAAAGGATGTCCTGAATGCGGGCGTTGGGCGTGGCGTAGGTGTCGAAGAAGGCTTCGAATTCGGGCAGCAGGTTGCGGCGCACACGGCGACCGCCGAGGAGGTGAAAGGCTTTTTCACTCCGACTGAGGTATTTTCGGTAGGCGTCGGGCAGCATCAGGATGCCGCCGCGCATATCGGCCCGGTGAAAATCGCCGATTAGGAACACCCCCTGGAAGACATAATCCACTTGCCGACGGGTAGGCGAAAATTCCCGCACCCGCAGTTCGCAAAGTTCGAAGGGCGTCTCGCGAATCTGGCCGCGGATCAGGTCTTCGCCTTTGTACTCGTCGGCATGGGTGAAAATTTTGCTTTCCAAAAAGCGCGACTGTTCGATATACCCCTTCGGCTGATAGGAAAATGCGCCGCTGTTGATATCATTGTCTATAAAATCCAGGATCAAGTGCACGATCCGGGGTTTGAATTCCTGGTAGTACACCTGCACCCGGAAGGCGAGATAGGAAATCAACAGGCCAACGGGTACGAGCAATACCAGCGTCACCACCAGGATTTGGACGTACACCTGCAGCGCGAGCACCCCGAGCAGCAGCAGCGCGGACACCATGAGCAGGCGCAGCAGCCTGCGGCGGCGCGACTCGAGGTGCTGCAGTTCCGGATAAATACTCTGGTTGTAAAAAAGGCGAAAATTATGAAACGCTTGCATGGAGGCAGAAGACGCTATCGAAGCCCTTTATCGCGGCTATAGCTGTCAATGTACTCATCAATGAGGCTGATCAGGATATCCTTCATAAAGGAGTTTTCCATGCGGGCGATCATTTTGAGTTTTTCCAGTTTGACCTTCTCGAGCGCCACGGTAAGGCGTTTTTTGCCGGCCTGCTCGTCCGAGTCCATCTCCTGCACGTCAATAGTAGGCCGGATCAGCGAATCCAGTCCGTGGAACAGTGCGCGGCGGATGGCTTCGCGCGATTTGCTTTTGCCCTGCAGGGCGGCAGACGGCACGGAGGATTCCGACGCCTCCTCCTGGTCGTCGTCCTGCATGACTGTTTCCAGTTCGGATGCGAACGATTTCAGGTTGCTGCGGGCGCCCGACTGGCGCCGGCCGGCCGGGGCGGGCGGCTGCGCGGCGGTTTCTTCTTCGTTGAACGCCTCCAGGTCCTTTAACAGGTCTTCCAGACCTTCTGAAAATTTCTTTTTACTCATAGCGTTTGGGTTCAGGCTTCCTGTTCTTGCGCCGTTTCGGCCGCCGGCGACTGGAATGCGCCGGAATTGATGCGTTCGATTATTTCCTCACAGAGTTCCAGGTAGTCTGTCGCACCGGAGGATTTGGGGCTGTATTCAAAGATATCTTTGCGCTGCGCCGGGGCTTCGGCGAGGGCGACATTTTCGCGGATAAAGGTTTTGAACACCTTTTCTCCGAAGTGTTTCTGGATAATTTCCACCACCTCGCGGTTGAGCACGCGGCGGTTATCGAACATCGTGGCGGCCACGCCGGCGATATCCAGTTGTTTGTTCAGGCGGAAACGCACCTTATCAATCACCTGTTTGATTTTGGTAAGGCCCTGCACGGCGAGAAATTCTGTCTGCAGGGGAATCACCACGTATCGGCTGCTGGTGAGGGCGTTGAGGGTGAGCAATCCGAGCGAGGGCGGGCAGTCAATGATGACAAAATCATAGTCGTCCGCCACCTGCGCCAATAATTCCCGCAGGATAAATTCGCGGCCGGCCTCATTGATGAGTTCCAGTTCCGCGCCCGAGAGATCCAGCGAAGACGTGATCACGTCCATATTCGGCTTGTGCGTGTACGGCGTCAGTTCGCCTTCGCCGCGGAGCGCCTCATAGATCGTCATGCGCTGGCGCGGAATCCCCAGCGAGATGGTGAGGTTGGCCTGCGGGTCGAGGTCAATCAGCAGCACTTTTTTGCCGAGTTCGACCATGCCTGCGCCGATGTTGATGGCGCTGGTCGTTTTACCGACGCCGCCTTTGTGGTTGAGCAATGAAATAACTATTCCCATATCAAAGAGGTTTTTGGCTGCGGGGCTGCATGGGCGAATACCCAAATTTGTCCCAACATACATTCATTTTCACTGAAAAATTACTTGAAACAAACCCGGCGTTTTTTGCGATCCAACGTTAAATCCGCAACAAAAATACACAAAAAAATAATCCGCACCAAATAGCGCGCACCATTCGTCGCACACGCGCATGCACAGCGCGCCCGAACCCGCCCGACCAGCCCGACAACTGCCGCATTTTTCCGGCCGCCATGCCGTTGATTCAAAATAAATTAAAATGAAATAATTTAAAAATTAACTGAAAATCAATTTTTTATGAAAAATTTAAAATGAAATAAATAATTTTTTTAAAAAAATCTTTGACATTATTTGTTTTTAAAAACCAATTGTTTTAAGTTTGCAGTGTCAAAAAGATAAAACAAACAAAAAAGCCGGTTCATCCGGCGGCTAAAAGCCCCCTATTGCTTCATTAAAAAATACGCATTATGATTAAGGGTGACCGCATTCAGCTCAACGAACGATTCATGCACGCCTTCAAATTATTGGAAGACCGCGGCTCCATCGTCAAAAACGATCGCAGCGGCAAGGGCGTAGGCGACGTTGCGGAGAAGGTACTCGGCAACAAATCGTATGGACATATTATCCGCGCGTTTTTGAACCCGGGCAGCAAGCGTGTCATTGATTACGGGCAGGCGCAGGCTTTCTGCCGCGCATACAATATCAACGAGGCCTGGCTGCTCTACGGCATCGGCAATCCGTTTGGCTTCGACGGCCCACTGGAAATTTTTGGCAGCGACAAAACCTACGGCGGCGGAGATGGAAATATCCTGTTTACCACCATCCGCGCCTTCGCCGGCAGTACACTCGGCGCTGAAAGCAGCGAAGACAATACGTACTTCTCTATCCCGGGCGTCAGCGGCAACGGACTGGTGGCCTTCCAGATCGAAGGGAACTCGATGGAACCGGTGATTAAAAACGGCGATATCGTGGTCTGCCGCTCCGTGGAAGAACTCAACGATATCCGGGATAATGAAATCTATGCGGTGCGCAGCAACGGCAACGTGTGGGTAAAATATGTGCAAAAAAATTATAACGCCCGCGGCAAAGTAAACCGCCTCAAACTGATCTCCGCCAACTATTTCGACCACGATCCCTTCGAAGAAGATGTGAATGAAACCACGCGGCTGTATAAAGTGATCCGAAAAATCAGCAATGTGTAGTGGCCTGACGGGCGCACCGTTGCCTGAGTCGCGCTGCTTGTAAAGTAAGAAATATCCTGCTGTTTATTGTTTTCGCAGCCCCTCGGCAGAAGTTGTCGCGGGGGCTTTTTTTATTGGCAAACGTGCTCTCGATGCAGCGCTGGTTGGGATTCGATCAGAAAGAAAATCTCGTGCCCAGCGGCTCGGCCAACACCCTTCACCGTTTTCCAACTATCTCCACCCGCATCCGGATATCGCTCAGGGGGCGGTCAAATTCATCCCGGGGGACTGCGGCGATGCGGTCTATCACTTCGAGGCCTTCGACCACGATCCCGAAAACAGTATAGCCGCCGTCTAAAGCCGGTGCACCACCCTGCCGGAGGTACTGCGCGCGCAGGGCGGGCGCTATTTTTTCGCCTGTTTGCCGTTCGGTCAAATCCAAGCTTTCGTTGGTTTGCGGGGTTCCTTGTACGATAAAAAACTGGGCGCCACTGGAACGTTTGCCGGGGTTCACGGCATCGGGCATTCGGGCAGCAGCCAGCGCGCCTTTGAGATGCGGGGCGTGGATTTCCGGTTCGAGTTCGTAGCCGGTTCCTCCGCCGCCGAGGCGTTTGTTCCTGGCCGCCGACCGCGAATCGGGATCACCGCCCTGGATCATAAAGTCGCGCACAACCCGGTGAAAGAGCAGGCTGTCGTAAAAACCGCTTTGTGCGAGCCGGATAAAGTTATCGCGGTGGCGGGGCGTGTGATTGAAAAGCCGAATGGTCATATCGCCAAAATCAGTGCGCATAATCGCGATCGTCTCGGCGGTAGGCCGGCAGGATAATCCGGCGAGCAGTAAAAGGATAAGCAGGATGCGCATAGATCAGGCCTCCTTTTCCGCTTCCTGAAAATAGCGGATGGCCAATTTTTTGAGCATTTTTTCCTGGTCGGCGGTACTTATCGCCGCCATTTCCCGGGTTTGGCGATAATGCGGCCAACCGTCGGCATCGCGTCCCTGAAACTCAAAATAACCTTCGTACGCGAGCAGTCGGCAGACGGCCACGTGCATCAGGTCTTGTTTTTCTTCTTTTGAAAAGCCTTTTTTCCAGCGGCCGAGTTCCTGCATGCCGATGAGAAACAGCACCATGTTCAAATCCGGCAGGGTATCGCGTTTCATCGCGTCTTTTACTTCATGCTGGACGCGCAGCCATTCGAAATCAAGTTGCCAGTCTTCCACCGTCGGTCAATTTTCAGAAAAGGCAGGTGCAAAAGCGTTGGCCGAACTGTACACCGCCAGTTCGCTGATACGCACCTGTTGCATGTGCGACATCAGGGGGAGGTGCGAAATGAGTTCCATCAGTTCCGCCTCGGACTCGGCCGTGCATACAAACCAGAGTTTGGAATTTTCCAGCGCGAGCGCATAATTAAGGATCCGGCCTTCGCTGAGCAGGCGGTTCACCACGGCGCGTTGGCGGGGAATGAGGCTAATAAATGCATCGGAAAGCTGGTGGGGCAAGGTACAGTCCACCATGTATTGATTCGCTTGACTAGGATTCATACGCGAGCATAACGGTTTTTGTGACGGCGACCGCGCGGGGCGGCCTTGTGTGGTTTCATTCCGGCGTGGATGCGCGGTTTTCACGCCGCAAATGTCCGGATAATAAACCGGAAAATTGCGTGTAAATTAAATAAATTTAGTTTCCATTCGGATTTACGGCAAATATTGCGCCAAAGTGTGGAACCAACTTTGCCGGTCGCGTTTAACCCCCAAAAAATGAGGCAATTAAGCATCTACATGCCAAGCGCATGCAAGGTCTCAAAATCGAGATTTCCGACCGGCAGGCCGTTTTCGAGTTGAAATTGCCGAAGCGCCTCTTTGGTTTTTGGCCCCATGTCATTGTCGAGCGGGCCGGGGTCGTACCCGCGGGCTTTGAGGGCTTCCTGGATTTGCCGGACGGTGTACCCGGTGAGGGTTTCCGGGCAGCGCACCTCCCGCCACTCGGTGAATCCGCCCGGTCGCGCGAGGCGGCGTTTAGCGACGGTCACGAACTCGGCGGGCACGATTTCTGTCTGCACCTGCTGGGGGGTTTTCAGTGTTTTTTGTCGGTATGGCTGGTAGGTGGCAGGGATTTTTTCTTCCCGGAAGCTGCCGTTTTCCCGCAGGACGACCCGGCGCACGGTGAGGTATTCGCCCGGGATTTCCTCTTCGCGCACCGAGGCGGGTTTTTCCAGCACCTCGTATTGCAGCGTCGGTTCGCTGGACAATGTGATTTCCTCCCGAATGGCGGGGGCATTGCGAATCACTTTTTTGTAAACCGTTTGATAGCGCGGCTCCGTAGTTTCCGACCGGATCTCTGCCGGTTTTATCAATCGGCGGGCTTCGGCCACAGCCGTTTTTGCCGGTATCGCGAGGGTGACGGCGCAGCCACTGTCGGGAACGCCCGATCCGTCGCAACCCTTGTTTGTTTTTTTACTAATTTCTTGATATTCAGCCGGTTCTTCCACCAGACACCACACAAAACAATCGTCCGGATCGGCGCTCAGACAATTCGGGTCGCCTTTTTTCCGCATCCAGGCGATCGAAGGCGGCTTGATTTCCACGCGTTCCGTTTGCACTTCGTACTGCGGTTCGCGAAGTTCGACTTTCGTGTAGGCCGTTTCGACTTCATATTCTACCTGTACGGTTTCAAATTCGGCGGGGCTTGCGGTATACGTACTGACGGCCGGGGCCACCAGGATTTGCTCGCTGACGGTTTCATACACGGCCGGCAGGCTGATGAGGCGCTTGGATTCTGGTTTTGCCAGAATCGGCTCGGCGAGTTTTTTATAGACTGCCGGGACGATGATAAATTTTTTCGTCGGCGGCTTGATCTCAATACGTTCCTCGATGGTATCCAATACGGGCGCTTTGACCAGGAATCGGCTGCTTTCGTCCTGAATTTTCAGGTATTTTTTTTGCTCCACAAATTCCGGCGCGCTGAGGATCGTGCGCGTGTACGCGGGGCTGAGCGCCACCTGTTCGGTGATCGTTTGGTAAACGTCGGGAATGAAGCAGTTGGCGTAGCAGGTTCCCGGACGGGGATCTGCGGGTTGCGCCTCGGCGAGCGCCGGGAGGAGCAGGAGAAGAGAAAAGGATATCTGCTGTAAACGCATAACTGCGGTGCAAGGGTTGGGTTTGAAAAATAGCGGCTTCGCAGCCGGTTCGTTGGTCGGTTCCAAAACGCCGCTTCAACATGCGCTTGAGCCGACTGAAACTACATTGCCCGAGGGTCGCATTGCGCTTCCGGCCGGTTCGGATCCGCTTGTTTCGGGTAACAAATATAGTACTTTGTCACGATTTGGGTAGAGGTAGGCACATCCGAGCATTGGTCAATGGGTTGGGTATGGCCGTCTTTGAAGAGGATCAGGATTTGATCTTTGGCTTCATCATAGGCGCGAATGCTTTCTTTTCCGACATATACGAGGTTTTCCGCCCGGGTCAAACGGCCGTAATGTGCGGCGACACGGCTGATGATTTGTTGCAAATAATCCTCCGGCGGCGGTTCGTTGCGCCATTCCAGCCGGAACAACCGGCGGTCGAGCAGGCTTTGAGAAAGGAAAGCGAGCTCAAAGTCATCGGCGTAGCACCAGGCTTTCAGGGCGGCGACCAGGTCGCTATCGTCCAGGCGGGCAAAATGCGCAAGCAGTTCGTCCGGATCATCGGTATGTTCGGCATGGCCGTACAGGAACCAGGCCAGGTCGCGGGGGGCTTCGAGCGTTTTGCCTTGCCGGGCGAGCTCCCCGGCGCGTTGGAGCGCGTGGATAAGCATTTGCTCCGCCGCCATGCTGGTTTTGTGGAGATAGACCTGCCAGTACATCAGGCGGCGGGCGATCAGGAATTTTTCGATGCTGTAGATGCCTTTTTCTTCCACAGCGAGCATGCCTTCGTGCACGGCCAGCATCTTAATGATCCGGTCATACCCGATCACGCCCTCGCTGACGCCGGTGAAGAAGCTGTCGCGATTGAGGTAATCCAGCCGATCCATATCGAGCTGGCCCGACACGAGTTGGTGGAGGAATTTTTTGGGATATTGGTCGGAAAAAATCCGGATAGCCAGTTCGAGCCGCCCGTCAAACTGCCGGTTGAGCGCCTCCATAAACATCCGGGAGAGTTCTTCATGATGCCGGTTGACGAGCGCGCGTTCCAGCGCGTGGGAGTACGGGCCGTGGCCGATATCGTGCAGCAGGATGGCTACGCACACCGCCTCCGCCTCTTCCTCGCTGATTTCCGCGCCTTTATAGCGGAGCACCTCGATGGCCTCCTGCATCAGATGCAGGGCGCCCAGCGCGTGGTGGAAGCGGGTATGCAGCGCGCCCGGATAGACAAGGTTGGTAAGCCCTACCTGTCGGATACGGCGCAGCCGCTGGAAATAAGGATGATCAATTAAATCCAACAACAGGCCGTAGGGCACGGTCACAAAACCGTACACCGGGTCATTGAAAATTTTTCGACCGCCGGCCGGGACTTGATGCATAGCAGCGCGGGTTATACGAGCATGTCTAAATTTATATTCTCTGCTAATATGAAAAGGATTTTTTAGCCAGACAAGGCGCTTTGTGCAGGCGTAATGGGACTAATTACGGCGAAAAAAAGGAACGAAGGTTGGTGAAAAAGACTTTCATATTAGCGAGAAATATAATTTTCGACATGCTCTAAATGCGGTTACAGCGTGCCGCGCAGCATTTGTTCGCGTTCGATGGCTTCAAAAAGTGCTTTGAAATTGCCTTTTCCGAACGATTTTGCGCCGCGGCGCTGAATAATTTCGAAGAAAACCGTCGGGCGATCCTGCACCGGCTTGGTAAAAATTTGCAGCAGGTAGCCCTCTTCGTCACGATCCACCAGGATATTGAGTTTTTTCAAATCTTCCAGGTCTTCGTCAATATGCCCCACCCGCGCAATCAAGTCGTCGTAGTAAGTACCCGGCACCTCCAGGAAGTCCACACCGTTCCGGCGCAATTGCGACACGGTGGCGATGATATCGTTGGTAGCGACGGCGATGTGCTGCACGCCTGCGCCCCGGTAGAAGTCGAGGTATTCTTCGATCTGGCTTTTTTTCAGGCCCTGGGCCGGTTCGTTGATCGGGAATTTGATATATCCGTTTCCGTTGCTGACGACTTTCGACATCAGGGCGGTGTATTCGGTGCTGATATCTTTATCGTCGAAAGTGACGAGCAGTTTGAAGCCCATCACGTCCTGGTAAAAATTCACCCATTTATTCATGCCGCCAAGTTCGACATTGCCCACGCAGTGATCCACGTACTGGAGGCCGACCGGTTGGGCGGGGTACACGCTTTGGCGGGCTGCATAGCCCGGCATAAAGGCGCCGCGGTACTCGTGGCGATCTACAAAGGTATGGATCGTTTCGCCATACGTTTTGATGGCAGCGATACCGATTTCGCCGTGTTCGTCCCGGAGGCGGCGCGGTTCGAAGGCACTTTCTGCGCCCCGTTCGAGGGCGGTATGATAGGCCTTCGCGGCGTCGTCCACCCAAAGTGCGAGCACTTTCACGCCGTCGCCGTGCAGGGCGACGTGGCGGGCAATCTCGTGGTCGGGCGACAGGGCGGAGCTGAGCACCAGGCGAATTTTATTTTGCTGGAGGACATAACTGACGCGGTCGCGCACGCCCGTTTCCGGGCCCATATAAGCGACCCACTGGAATCCGAGGGCGGCCTGGTAGTACATGGCGCTTTGTTTGGCATTTCCGACGTAAAATTCGATGTGGTCGGTGCCGTTGATGGGGAAGGTATCGGTTGCAGTCGGGCTCGGAGCGAGTTGGGTAAGCGTATCCATGGCAGTAATTATTTTTCGCCGGCAAAGATAGGGAATTCTATTCGTACACGGCTTTGAATTGCAGATCGAGGCGCACGCTTGTTTCGATTTGGGTGGTCTTGCGCAACCAAAGCGCCACATCCAGGCTGAAGCGGGGTTCTTCGAGGATATCCTTCAGGTCGGCCAGCGAGGGGATCAACGGGAGGTTGTTGCCGGGGTCGAGCGGAACCGGGAAACGATAGGCCGCCTCGATGGCCCCGTTCGGATCGGTTTCATTGTACACTCGGACGGAAATCTGTTCGATGAACTCAAAATCGGCGTCGCCGAAAATGCCGCCCAAATTGGCCTGCGTCGTCAAAATAGCGGCAATATCTTCTTTCAATTTTCCATTCTGAAGCAGCGTCTGCTCAAAACGCGTCGGGATATTCCTCAAATAAAAATGATGCACCACGAAAGGCCCGAGCCCGGCGGGAATATCAAATTGGGTTTGGTACTGCAAATCGAACCCGGGGCGGGTGTCTTCCTTTTTTTTACAGGAGGCAGACAGCAATAGGAGCAGCAGCAGGGCGTGTAGCAACAGGCGCCTTGCGGATCGTGCAGGCGCCGCCTTGGTCTCGGCGGATTGGAAAAAATCAGACATGGTCGAGATGTTTTTGCATGGCGGTTCGAAATTTCAGGACAGCATGGAACCGGTCGAGCGGCGCTTTCCAGCCGTTTTTTGCGTATTCTGGCGGGGGCAGCGCCCTTGCGGCGGACAGGACGTCGGGCAGGGCGGCCTGGTAGGCGGCGCGTTCGAGCATCTGCGGGTACGCGCCGGTGGGAAAGGCGAACGCGATTTTTTCTGCGATGCGCGCCAGTGCGGCCTCGAGTAATTCCCGGCGCCAGGGGCGGGGCGTCTGGAGCAGCTGGGCGGGCGTTGGCTCGGCGGGATCCTCCCAAAAGACATTTTGTTCGAGCAAAACGATCATCGCCTGGTTCCACTCGGCCTCAGCCATCCCCTCCAGCAATTCCTGCAGGGCGGGATCACGGCGAAATTCCAATTGCGGGTGCGCGCAGAGAAATTGAATTGCGGCAGCCGACCATGCGGGAGACGCAAGCAACAACTGGGGGTACGCGGCGGCGAGGGCTTCCTGCAGCCGGCTTTCCGCGGCGCGGCGCGGCGATTTTCGGTCGCGCGCAGGCGTATGCGGCGCGAAGAGCGCTTGCCAGTCGGGGTGTTGGCGGGCCAGCCATGCCGCGCGCGCAGGCGGCCTTTGCAAAAAAGGCAGCAGGACGGCCCGTACCTGTTTGTTTTTCAGGCAAAGATCGAGCGCTTCGGGGAGGTGTTCCGGCGGCCAATCGAAACCGTGTACTTGGAGAAGCCCGATAAACTCCGGCAGGGCCGGTCGGAAAGCGCCGGCGAGTATCAGGATCAGGTCGCTCCGGCTCGGTTCGGGCAGCGGGCGGGCGCCGACGCCTTCGAACGCCTCGGGCGCGCGCGCAGCCGAAGGGAAAACCCGGCCCGCTTTGCGGCGCAGGCAAAACGCGGCCAACGCGGCGGGCAGGTCGTCGGTCGGCAGCCGGTCGGTTCCGGCGATCAGCGATTGCAATATGGGCGGGTGCGAAACGGGCATAAACCGGATGGAGCGCTTGTTCAATCTTTGATTTCCGGGCTGTTTCGGCTCGGTAAGAGCGTGTATAAAATTATATTCTCTGCTACTATGAAAAGGATTTTT
>JBEIDF010000120.1:0-11115 GCA_040383605.1 Lewinellaceae bacterium | reverse complement strand
TATCTGTTGCAACTGGTGCAGGAAGGCCGGGTAAGCCGCGCGATCCGGGTGGTGAAAAAGTAGCGGATTTTTATTTTTTTCAGTTTATTAAATGTTTGCCTTTAAAATACTCCCATCTTGACATGATGCGCATTGGACTTTTCGGCTACGGCAAAATGGGGCGCGCTATCGAGACGGCCGCCCAGGCCCGGGGCCATTCCATTGCCTGGCGTGTGCAGCAGGGCAACCGAGGTTTGCTGACGCCGGAGCTGCTCCGGGAGGCCGATCTGGTGATCGAGTTTTCGCAGCCGGAAGCGGCATTCGGGAATGTCATGTTATGCCTGGAGGCCGGCCTGCCGGTTGTGAGCGGCACTACCGGCTGGCTCGAACAGGTAGCGCAAGTCCAAAAATGGTGTCAGGCGCGCGATGGCGCTTTCCTCTGGGCCTCTAATTTCAGCGTGGGCGTCAACCTGCTGTTTGCCGTCAATCGCTACCTGGCCCGGCTCATGGATCAGCGTCCGGAGTACGCGCCGTCTGTCACCGAAACCCACCATATCCACAAATTAGACGCTCCCAGCGGCACCGCGATCAGCCTCGCCCTCGAACTGGTCAACGAATTGGAGCGCAAAAACGGCTGGAGGCTCTACCCTGCGCCGGCGGCGGAAGGCGACGTCCCTATTGTCGCCGTTCGGGAAGGTGAAATTCCTGGCACGCATATCGTGCGCTGGAGCAGCCCGATAGACGAGCTTGTCCTCGAACACCGGGCGCACAACCGGTCGGGATTCGCCGCAGGCGCCGTCCTCGCCGCCGAGTGGCTGTTGGGTAAAAAAGGTGCGTATTCGATGCAGGATGTGTTGGGGTTGTAGGTTGCGAAGGATACTATATCCTACAACTTTATAATTACGCTATCTTTACCCCCAATTCTTCCAATTCCGCTAGAGCTTGTTCAGATTTTGATTCTGAGGCGAAACTGCAAAAATTTTATTTTTAACAAGGCAAATTTTGCAGTCGAATGCGAGCAATTCGGCGAAAAATTTAACGCAGTTAAAAATAAAATTGGGCAGTTACAGCCCAGAAATCAAAATTTGAACAAACGCTTATGCCCATCGTTCGACTTTCCGACGCAGACATTCGCCAGCAGGATCACTCGCTGGTACTCGAAAAAATTGATCTCACCATCGGAGAGGGCGAGTTTGTATATCTGATTGGAAAAACCGGAAGCGGAAAAAGCACCCTGCTCAAAACGCTGTACGGCGCGCTGCCGCTTACAAGCGGCTTCGGGGAGGTCGCCGGTTTTGATCTGCGCAAACTCAACCGGCGTGAAATTCCCGCTTTAAGAAGAAATCTCGGGATCGTTTTTCAGGATTTTAACCTGCTCACCGACCGCAACGTCGAGCAAAACCTCCTCTTTGTGCTGGAGGCGACTGGCTGGAAGAGTCGAGCAGACATGCACGCGCGCGTAAATGCCGTGTTAGAGGAAGTCGGCCTGACCGGCAAGCGCCTGGCGATGCCCTTCGAACTATCCGGGGGCGAGCAACAACGCATCGTAGTCGCGCGGGCCTTGCTCAACCGCCCGGGCCTGCTGATTGCCGACGAGCCGACTGGCAACCTGGACCCGGAAACCAGCGACGATATCCTGCTCCTCCTGCGCAATCTCGCCAAGCAACACCAGACGGCGGTGCTTTGCGCAACGCACGACTACCGAATTCTGCAAAATTTCCCCGCGCGAATTATCCGGGTCATGCATAGAAAATTAGTGGAGGGGTAGTACCTTGTCCGGTTGCAGGCAATACATGCGTTCAGATCTTGCTCAGATTTTGATTCTGAGGCGAAACTGCAAAAATTTTATTTTTAACAAGGCTGATTTTGCAGTCGAATGCGGGCAATTCGGCGAAAAACTCAACGCAATTAAAAATAAAATCGGGCAATCGCAGCCCAGAAATCAAAATTTGAACAAATGCTTATTTCCGCGACTCCGAGGCAGGCCGGAATCCGGTGGTGTAAATATCCGATTTACACGGCGCAGATTTCTCCACCAAATCCGCTAAGCCGGACAATACCTGGCGCAGCGGAATTTCCGCTTTGCGAATCGCCTCGGTGCGGGCTTTGCGCTTGAGCTCCGGGTTGTTTAATACGCGCTGAAAACGCGCTAATTCCGCCTCAAGCGGCTCAAGCGCATCCCCCGGAATGGATAAATAGGGGTTCTGATGTAATTTTCTTAGTATGCGTTCTGCAAATACGGCGAGTTTTTGGCTGCGGAAATGCTCAAAATTTCGATCAACACGCAATTCAATGTTCATAGTACGGATTATGGAATAATATTAGGACGGGCTATTAAACAGGCAAGATAAGATGTTTGCTTACATTATCATAACTTGTCTGCAAGGAAAACCGGCAATTTGTCTTTTGCCGACAAAACATCCCCGAAGCGGGCGCAAAGCAAATATAAAAAACCAAAACTTTTATACCTCCCCGACAAAAAAGACCTATTTTTGCGCTCTATTTAACGATTCGCCAGATTGAGCGGTATCGGAATCACCTCCATATTAGTATAAATTCAACTTGTTCAATGAACCTACACGAATATCAGGGAAAGGAATTGCTGAAATCCTATGGCGTTCAAATTCAGGAAGGTATCCTCGCCCTCAATGCCGCGCAGGCAGCAGACGCCGCTAAAAAACTGAAAGAACTGTACAACTCCGACTGGTGTGTGGTGAAAGCCCAAATCCATGCCGGCGGCCGCGGCAAAGGCGGCGGCATAAAACTGGCCAAAAGCCCGGAACAGGCCGGTGAACTGGCCGGTCAAATCATTGACATGATGCTGGTTACCCCGCAAACGCCGCCGGAAGGCAAAAAGGTACGCAAAGTGCTGATTGCACAAGACGTCTATTACCCGGGCGCCGGCGAAATCCGCGAATTCTATATCTCGATCCTGACCGACCGCGGCAAAGGCGGTAATATTATTATCTACTCCCCCGACGGCGGGATGGATATCGAAAAAGTGGCGGAAGAAACGCCGGAACGGGTGTTCCAGGAATTCATAGACCCGCTGCTCGGCCTGCGGCCGTTCCAAGCGCAAAAAATTGCGTTCAATCTCGGATTGAGCGGACAGGCGTTCAAACAAATGACGCATTTTGTGGATCGCCTCTACGCCGCTTTCCTCGGCAGCGACGCGAACCTGTTCGAAATTAACCCCTGCCTCAAAACCAGCGACGACCGGATTGTCGCCGTGGATGCAAAAGTCGCGCTCGACGACAACGGCCTATTCCGCCACCCCGACCTCGAAGCACTGCGCGATACCGGCGAGGAAGACCCAATTGACGTGGAAGCCCGCCTGTACGACCTCAACTACGTCAAACTCGACGGAAACGTCGGCTGCATGGTGAACGGCGCCGGCCTCGCTATGTCCACTATGGACCTGATCAAACTCTCCGGCGGCGAACCTGCCAATTTCCTCGATGTGGGCGGAACAGCCGACGCGCAACGAGTCGAAAATGCCATGCGCATTATCCTCAAAGATCCGAACGTAAAAGCCATCCTGATCAATATCTTCGGCGGGATCGTGCGCTGCGACCGCGTAGCACAGGGCGTTGTAGATGCTTATAAATCCATCGGACACCTGCCCGTGCCGGTGATCGTCCGCCTGCAAGGCACCAATGCCGATATCGCAAAAAAAATAATTGACGAATCCGGCCTCGAGGTGATGGGCGCCACGGAATTCCAGGAAGCGGCAGACCTGGTGACCAAGGTGCTGAAGGGATAATTCAATAGCGCCCTGCTTATTTTTCGTCCGGCGGACAGAAAAGGAACGCCTTTTTTGTCCGCCGGATTTTTTATTGGCTTACACTACAAAGCCAAACGCATACGGATCGTCTTCCGTATCAATAATGATTTGGTTGTACCCGGTAATCCGCGCCCAACCTTCAATGCTGGGCACGATGGCCTCGTAGGGCCCGCAGGTCGTTTGGGCCTCTATCCGTCCGGTAAATACACTGCCAATGATGCTCTCGTGCACAAAATCTTCCCCGGGGCGCAATTTTCCCTTGGCAGCCCACTGTGCCATGCGCGCAGAAGTGCCTGTGCCGCAGGGCGAGCGGTCAATCGCTTTGTCGCCATAAAATACGGCATTGCGCGCTTGTGCCCCCGGACTCAGCGTCTTGCCTGTCCAAAGTATGTGACTCAAACCGTGAATACGCGGATCGAGCGGATGCGTAAAACGGTACAGATCATTCAGCCTGGCCCGAATAACCGGGCTCCAGCGGATCAAATCGCCCGCCGTATAGTCCTGCAAACCAGTAAAATTTTCCTGGATATCTACAATGGCGTAAAAATTCCCGCCATAGGCTACATCCACCGTCAGGATGCCGAGTTCGGGACATTCCACCGCCAGATGCTCCCGATAAAGAAACGCGGGGACGTTCGTGAGCCGCACGGACCGCACCTTGCGCCCTTCCTGCGTGTAGCGGACTTCCACGAGTCCGGCAGGCGTTTCCAGGCGCACGCGGCCCGGCGTTTTCGGAAGAATCAGACCCTCCTCAATCGCAATGGTGATCGCGCCGATGGTACCGTGGCCGCACATCGGCAGGCAGCCGCTGGTTTCGATAAACAGGATTCCGACGTCGTTCGCCGGGTCGGCGGGCGGATACAAAATACTGCCCGACATCATGTCGTGGCCGCGCGGCTCAAACATCAATCCCCGGCGAATCCAGTCGTATTCGCGTAGAAAATGCAGCCTGCGCTCGCCCATGGAGTCGCCCTCCAACAGGGGGCCGCCGCCGGCTACCAGCCGAACCGGGTTGCCGCAGGTGTGAGCGTCTATACAGAAGAAAGTCTTGCGCATAATGGTACAAAAGTGTGCAGGTTGATCAAACGGCGGCGCGCCGCAGGCGGTCGTTTACGGCCCGACCCAGCCCCTCGTTCGGACAGGTTTCCGCCACAATGAGCTCTACGTCAGCCTGATCCAGGGCGCGCAGGGCGCCGAAAATATGACGCGCGGCCTCGAGCAGGTCACCCGCTGAAGTTAAAGACAATTCAACGCGAACCCGCGCGTCTGCTGCAACGCCGGGTTTGAAACGCAGCAGGCCGATTCGGGAAACCGAGGCAGGAATTTCGAGCGGTGCGCCGTTTTCGTCCAGCAAAGCGCCCGAAGGTCCAATCTGGCCGATAAGCAGGGGTTTTCGCGGAGCGTAATGCGTCGTGAGCATGCCGGGAGCGGCCGGATTGCTGCTTTGATTCAGGCGGAGTTCTACCGGGCCGATGGCCTCCTCCAATTCCTCCAGCGATAATCCACCCAGCCGATACGCCACCGGTTGATCCGATTCAAATCCGACGATTGTGGACTCCAGTCCTACCCGACAGGAGCCGCCATCCAGGATATATGGGATTTTATCGCGGAGCTGATCCCACACATGCGCGGCGCAGGTGGGGCTGATGTACCCAAACGGATTGGCGCTGGGGGCAGCTAAGGGAAATGGCAGCTGCTGCAACAATTCCAACGCCATCGGATGCGCGGGCATGCGCAACGCCACACGGGGCAATCCGGCGCAGGTCAGATCCGGAATCTGCGCGTTGCGCGGCAAAAGCAGCGTAAGCGGGCCCGGCCAAAAACGCGCCATCAAGGCCGCCGCCGCGTCCGGCAGCGTGGAAATATAAGCGCGCGCGGCCTCTGCGGAGGCCACATGCACAATTAAAGGGTCAAAAAAAGGCCGGTTTTTTACCTCAAAAATAGAGGCCACAGCACGAGAATCCAGCGCGTTTGCCGCCAACCCGTACACCGTCTCCGTTGGAATCGCCACGCAGTCGCCCGCCATAAGCCAACGAACCGCCGCGCCCAGATCCGAGCCGATTATTGTTTGGAACTGTTTCAATACGTTTATATGTTACAATGGGCAAATTTACGCGTTTTGTGTCGGCGCACCCACCGTGTAACGTACCTTTGCAAAAAAAGTGCGTGCGCACACCGCGCCAGAACTGCCCTGTTTTGATTTTTTTTTAACGCAACCGCCCTGTTTTTACAAAAAACGGCAGGCCACAAAAGCTCAATTATGCAATTATTTTCCTACTCGATCTGCATTTTATTGTATCTGACCGCCTCGGGCGCGCCCGGTTGCCGACCGGCGGCCGAACCAGAAAAAAACGCGCCGGGAAAAGCCGATCGCCACGCCGGCGGCCCGGGAAAACCGGTGTACGACCTCTCCAAGCCCAATTTGACCGTTTCGCTGGAATCGCCGGCCCTCGTTGAAATTTCCGGACTAAGCCCCGGCAGCCAACCCGGCGAACTCCTCGCAATCGCCGATGAAGCGGGAGAAGTGTTCTTTATGAGCGCCACAGACGGCAGTATCCGCCGCCGCATACCGTTCCGCGACCGCGGCGATTTCGAAGGAATCGAACTCGTCAATGGGGTAATCTATGCGCTTAAAAGCGACGGCGAAATATTTGAAATAAAAAACTGGGAAAAGGGCCCCATGCAAGTGAGCAGTTACAAAACACCCCTGCAAAAAGCCAACGATCTGGAAGGCCTCACTTTTGACCCCACACAAAATGCGCTCTTGCTGGCTTGCAAAGAAGATCCGGAGCAGTCTGGGCCGCGAAATGTATTCGCTTTCAGCCTGGATACCAAACAACTTACAGAAATACCTGTTTATACAATTAATCCGGCAACGGTGGACAGCCTGCTGCCGCCTGATTCGGAAGATAAAAACCACGCTTTCAGCCCTTCCGCGATCGCGGTACACCCATTGCGCAAAGAAGTGTATTTGCTTTCCACCGCGCTCAAACGCATGGTGGTGCTCGATGCGACAAGCGGGAAGGTGGCACAGGTTCTCCGAATTAATAAAAAAATAATCCCGCAACCAGAAGGCATCGCCTTTGACGCCCAAGGCAATTTGTACATCGCCAGCGAAGGAAAAAACGGGCCGGGTATACTGTATCGCTTTGATTACCAGAAACCAAGCCATTCAAAATGATCACCACACCATGCGGTTGGAAGAAGAATTAAAAACAAACAAATTTCAGAGCGAAACCCACAAGGCACATCTCAATGTGCTGTTCACTGCCGCCTGGCTGCGCACTGAAATGTCGGCAAGGCTAAAAATCTATGGACTGACCCCGGAGCAGTTTAACGTCCTGCGCATCGTACGCGGCCAACGCCCCAACAGCGTCTGCGTCAAGGATATCACCCACCGCATGCTGGAGCGCAACTCGAATACCACGCGCATCATTGACCGGCTGGAACAAAAAAGCCTGCTCGAACGGCTGGCCTCGGAGCGGGATCGCCGCGAGCGCGCCATCGAACTCACCCCCAAAGGTCTGGCGCTGCTCGAAATGATAGACCGCGACTGGGAGAAAAACAACCCACACCACAGCGCGCTAAGCCCGCAAGAAGCCCAAAAACTGAACGAACTGCTGGACAAATTTCGCGATAAACCCTGAATCCACCTCCGGAAATACGCTGCTATACAAATTCTTATACCGGAAAACCTCCGCAATCCGCAGCGTGTCGTATTTTTGCGGCGCCAAACTCAACATTTCCCGCAACCCATTTTTAACGCGCTCGACTTATTATGCCAGTTATCGAATTAAAAATACCCAATCTGGGCGAATCCATCACCACGGTTACCTTTTCAAAATGGTTGAAACCGGACGGCGCAACCGTCGCCATGGACGAGCCGCTCTGTGAAATCGAAACAGAGAAAGCCAACCAGGAAATTTCAGCGGATTCCGCGGGCAAACTGATCTGGGTTGCCAAAGAAGGGGAAGACCTGGAAGTAGGCGCCGTTTTTGCAAAAATTGATACGGAAGCCGCAGGCAGCGCCGCAACGCCAGCCGCAACGCCAGCCGCAACGCCAACACCTGCAAAAACAGAAGAAAAACCCGCCGCGCCCACCGCAACGGAGAAAGAACACTATGCTGCCGGCCATCCTTCGCCGGCCGCCGCTAAAATTCTCAGCGAAGGCGGCGTAGCACCGGAAACGGTCGCCGGAACCGGCCCGGATGGACGTATCACCAAATCCGATGCCGAGAAGGCCGTGGCGAATGCAAAACCCACGCCTGCGCCCGCGCCAAGCCCCGCGCCCGCTGCCAAAGAAACAACGGCTGTCCAAGCAGCAGCGCCCGCCGCGTTCTCCCGCAGCGAACACCGCGAACGCATGTCGCGTATGCGCCGCACCATCGCCAAACGCCTGGTGTCTGCAAAGAATAATACCGCCATGCTGACGACCTTCAATGAGGTAGATATGAGCGGTGTAATCGCCCTGCGCGAAAAATACCAGGACGCCTTCGTGAAAAAATATGGCATCAAACTGGGCTTTATGTCTATTTTCGCAAAAGCCTGCGCCAAAGCGCTGCTCGAAATGCCGGACGTAAACGCCATGATTGACGGCGACGACGTAATTTACCACGATTACGCCGATATCAGCATTGCAATCAGCACGCCGAACGGACTGGTCGTGCCGCCCGTGCGCAATGTGGAAAGCCTCCACTACGCCGAAATCGAACTCAAACTCAAGGAACTCTCCGCCAAAGCCCGCGACGGGAAACTCTCGCTCGAAGAAATGTCCGGCGGCACCTTTACCATTACCAATGGCGGTATCTTCGGCAGCCTGATGAGTACGCCGATTATCAATGAACCGCAAAGCGCCATCCTGGGTATGCACGCCATCAAGGAACGCCCGGTTGCCGTGGACGGCAAGGTGGAAATTCGCCCCATGATGTACCTCGCGCTCAGCTACGACCACCGTATTATTGACGGATCCACGTCGGTGACTTTCCTCGTCCGGGTCAAAAATTTGATTGAAGACCCCATGCAACTCTTGCTCAACCTGTAATTTATTGGGGATTGGGGATTGCGGATTGCGAATTTGGGATTGCGGGTTATTCCCTCTAAGTTGACAGGAATAACCCGCAATCCCAAATCCGCAATCCCCATTCCCAAATCCCCAATTATTTCACAACCACTTTCACGGTACTCACTCCTTTCCCATTTTCCACGCGCAGCGAATACATCCCTGCGGGCAGATCCTGTACGTCCAGCGCGATGGATTGGCCGGCGCTGAGGTACTGTGTTGTGCGTTGGAGGGCGATACGGCCGTCCATGCCGATCAGGAGGATACGTGTTTCGCCTTCCAGCGATTCGCCCGGTATCACGAACATCAGGTCGGAACTCGGGTTCGGTTGAACCGTGAGTGCGAGCGCGTTGGCGATGGGATCTTTCGTGCTGATAATGGTGGAAGGATTCATGATTACGCCGTACTCGGGTGCGCGGGTGCAGATTTGGTCACCCTGATCGGACGTGACGCATACCTCGCCGTCATAATTGAACAAATCCACCAGTTCCGTATCATCCACCACCCAGCCGTCGCCGCCGGTATTGGTATCCGTACCGAAGCGGTAGCGGATCGTGACCGATTGGCCGGCATAGTCGCTCAGGTCAATATAAGACTGCACCCAGCCGTTGGAGTTGCCGGAGAACCCGTTCAGGAACGGAATCGCGAAGGTGCCATATTGCACCGGACCCGTGTAGGGGCTCCGAATCATCTTCGTTTTGGGGAAGCGCTGCCATTGCTGTTCGGAGGATTTGCGGATTTCCACAAAACCGGCGTCAGCGCTCGGCTCGGTATCAAATTGGTGCCAGAAGCGCAGCGTGGGTCGGGCGCCGGTCACATTGATTTCGCCGAAATACTCCAATTGCATATCCGTTTCCGTATCGGCATTGTCAGCGCGCCAGGCCGACTGGCCCGTTTTTACCGTATTTGATTGCAGGTAGAACGCGCTGGAGCCTTCCGTGAAGAAGGGGAACCAGTCAATTTCGTCTTCCATTTCATCCCGGAAATAGCGGATGGAGCCGACATTCGGGTCCGTTTTGGCACGATAGGACAGGGTAACGATTTGGCCTGATTGCAGGGCGCCGAGATTCCAGGTAACCAGGTTGCCGTTTGCCGTTCCGCCGTTGGAAGCGGAGGCCAGCGTCATACCGGCCGGCAGTTCGTCGCTTACTACCACGCCGGTGACCGGCTCGTCCTTGTGGTTGGTTACTGTGATAAGGAATTCTGCTTCTTCCCCCGGATCCAGCGTTGGCGTATTGGTAATTTTATTAATTTTCAACTCCTTAACGCAGGTGGGAATCGGATCGAAATTTTCGATCCCATCGGTTGCGTTATCGCCGTCAGACTGGCTGGAAAGGAGACCCATGCCGCGGCGCGCGAACACATCAATAATAAGGCAGGTATCCGCGCTGTTGTAGTTGATTTGGTTGGCCAGGAGGATGGCATCACGGCCATCCATGAAGCCCGGACTACAAGGTTGGAACTTCATCCCATCCATGATGAGTTGGAGTGCTCGGCTATTTCCGCTGTTCGGGTTAGACCAGTCGGAGTCGTATCCATATTTTTCCACCATGGCCCAGTAGAGATCCCAGGTAACGGCGGCCCAGACTTCGCCAATGGCGTGCACGCCGGTATTTTGCGCGACCGTCGAGTAGGTAACCGGGCTGGTATTCAGATCGGTGCTGTACGGGTAGCGGCGGATACCGATCCCGTCGTTGGGTTGGCGGAGCACGAAGGTGCCGATCCCGCGGCGGGTGGCGGCCACATCGCCGGGGCGGACGCTCGTAATGAGGCTAAACCAATCGCTCCAGCCCTCGCCCATCTGTTCGGCGTTGCCGAGGCAGTCGGCCTGCGAGGGGCCGCCGGTCAGGCGGTTCGAGATACCGTGCGTATATTCATGCGCAATGATGCCGTTGTCGAAGTCGCCGTCCAGGAATTCCGGGCCGCTCACGGCCGGCAGCACGAGCGAAATATTCAACCCGGCGCCGGCGTACTGTTTCAGCAGTTCGCAGTCATTGCTTTTCATCATCAACGTGGGGATCGTGACCTGCGCGCCGACGGCGCCGGCGCCCATTGCGATGGTGCCGTTTTCGAAATTGCAGATAATACAACCGATTGCGCCGGCCTGTTGCGCATTCAGGGCTTTGACGCTGAAATTGCAGACGCCGCGGTCAATAATGGCGATTTTTCCGGCCAGTCCGCTGAGCGGATTGCAGCCCAGGCTGGGCTCCGGCGAGCCATCGTTCACCACGACGGCTTCGCCCGTCACGGGTGTGGTAGTAATCGGAGCGCCCCAGCCGCTGGCAGGTGCGCC
>JBEIDF010000119.1:0-11192 GCA_040383605.1 Lewinellaceae bacterium | reverse complement strand
GGCCGGACACAAACTGATGGTGCAGGTGCAAAGCAGCTGGTTCCCGCTGGTGGATCGGAACCCGCAACAGTTTGTCAATATCTATGAGGCGAAAGATGAAGATTTTATAAAAGCTACCCATCGAATATACCGCGACGCGAAATATCCCTCCGGAATTATTTTGCCGGTAAAACGCTGATAAACAATGTTTTAAAACCTGGGCTTTGATCGTCCTGCTACCAATACGCGCTGCAATGAAAAAACGCCTGACTACGCTGAAATTCCTGGCCGCGAGCCTTTTCTTTGCCTGTGCCGGCCGCCTCGCAGGCCTGGACGCCGGGGTGTCTTTTGCTGTTTTCGCCACGCCCGAACAGCCCTACCTGGAAATCAACCTGGAAATCGCAGGCACGTCTCTGAAATATAATTTTCTGGACAGCACGCGCATGCAGGCGGCGGTGGAAATCCTGATCTTGGTGCGACAGGGCGAACGCATCGTCAATTATGAAAAATACGTACTGAACGGCCCGATATCCGACCGACCGCAATCGCTTCTGGACGTCAAACGCCTGATGGTTTCCAACGGCCAGTATGAACTGGAAGTAGAAGTCCAGGATCTGAACGATCCACAAAACAAAGATAATTTCAAGGCGCCGTTAACCGTCCAAATCGGCACAGATTTATACCTCACGGATATCGTGTTGCTGCGGGACTTCCGTCCCGACGAATCGGAAAGCCCCTTTTCAAAAAACGGACTGTACCTGGAGCCGCTGCCCTTCCATTTTTACGACCGGGCGGCGCGCACGCTCGCGTTTTACGCAGAAATGTACCATACCAATGCGGCGATCAAAGAGGACTCTTACACCCTGCGCTATCTGTTACAGGAGGAATTAGGCAACGGGAACGTCAAACTCATCTCGAGCGGCGCCCGGCAAAAACGCCCGGCCGTCATAGACGCGATCGTGGCGCCCATGGACATCACCCAGCTGAAAAGCGGAAATTATTCCCTGACGCTGGAAATACGCAACCAACTCAACGAACTGCTTGCGAGCCGCAAAATCGTATTCCAGCGCAGTAATCCTTTTCAGGACATTACAGAAACCGAAATCACCGACGAACTGCTGGCCAGCCAATTTGTAGAAGGGCTGCAGGAAGACTCCCTGCGCTACAGCCTGCGCGCCATCGCGCCGCATATCCGCGGCAACGAATTGGAGGTATTGAAAAACCTCGTGGCGCCCGATGCCGATGTGCGGGGTATGCGCGCCTTTTTGTTTCGCTACTTCATCCGCCGCAACGCCAACAATCCAGAAGAAGAGTACCGGCAGTACATGGAGCTGGCTCGGGTGGTGGACAACCAGTTTCACAGCGGCTTCCGGTACGGGTTTGAGACCGATCGGGGGCGGATATTCCTGAAATACGGTCGGCCGGACGATTTAGTCCACATCGAAGACGACCCTTCCGCCCCACCCTACGAGATTTGGGTTTACTACAATTTTCCACTCACCAAGCAGAACAACGTAAAGTTTCTGTTTTACAACCCCACGCTGGCGGGCGACGATTTCATTTTGCTGCACTCTACTGCGCGGGGGGAAATCAACAATCCCCGCTGGGAGCGGGATTTGTACCAGCGCAACGCCGGCGAGCAATTTGACGGCTCAAATACCCAAGATGCCACGCGGATGCAGGGGAATATAGCGCGGAATGCGCGGCGGTTTTTTGAGGATTATTAGGGGCTGTTGGCGTTTTCAGATCTTAGATCGCTCCGCGTTTCCCCCCCTCAATTCCGATCCTCCTTCGACTCATTCCGCCGCTCCATATACTCCTCCCAAATCGGCAGGTAATCGTACGATAACAATACCTCGGTGTTGTAGGCGCCCCAGGCGCCATTCTCCAGGGCGAGGTTCAGCCGGCGCACCGAATTGGACGGCACCCGCATGACAATAATATGCCCAAAACCCAGGGAGATATGCCAGGACAGCACCCGGCAGTCGGCCGGCGGAAACAACTCCCAGAAACCCTGCGCCTCCAGGCGCCGGCGAATTTCCGAGAGGTTTTTGTCCTGCTGGTGCCGCAGCATCACCGTCACCGTCACGCTGTCGGATTGCGCCGCCGGCGGGGGCGTGAGGGAGGGGCCGAATGCGCTGACGCCTTCCTGCTCGGGTGTTTGCGCGCCGAGGAGTGCGCTCGAAAAAAATGCTGCAAAAAAAATACATTTCCACTTCATAGGAAAAGTCGGTTTTAATAAGCCGGCTGTCGGGTTTTGCGTGTTTTTTTGCCTTTTTTGAGGAAAAAAGGCAGATTTTTGCGCAGGCGCCCTGCCGGAAAAGTCGTTCTGTACGGGCAAAGATAGCCGTCGAAATAATAGTTGCCGGAAAATCAGTTTGAAAAAAGCTTTTTGCTGCTATTTTTGCCTCCGTACTAATTTATTCCACAATGCGAAAACATCCAGCCGCACTGCCTTTTCTTTTTCTCACCGAGATGTGGGAACGCTTCGGGTATTACCTGATGATCGGAATTTTTTTCTTGTATATGACGGACACGAAGGCCGGCGGACTCGGTTTTGAGCGCGGCGTGGCCTCCGATGTGTTCGGCACCTTCATCGCCCTCGTGTATGTGACGCCGTTTATCGGCGGTCTGATTGCAGACCGGGTGCTGGGTTTCCGACGGAGTATTGTGCTGGGCGGCGTGCTGATGGGCCTAGGGTACCTACTGCTGGCTATCCCGGACAATTTATCCACGTTTTATACGGCCCTGGGACTTATGATTTTGGGAAATGGGTTTTTCAAACCCAATATTTCCACACTCCTGGGTAATCTGTACAACGAAGAGCGCTATCAGGAGCAGAAAGACGACGGGTACAACATTTTTTACATGGGCATCAATATTGGCGCGCTGGTATGCAATTTTGTGGCGGCCTATTTGCGCAACAATTACGGCTGGGGTTATGCTTTCGCAGCCGCCGGCGTGGGGATGTTCATCGGTGTGGCGGTTTTCCTGGCGGGTATGAAGCACACGGCGCATGCAGACGTGCGCAGGGAGGCCAATCCGGCAGAAGCCGGCGTGCTGACCCTGCTGTCCTCCGTGCTTTCGCCTGCGTTGATAACCGGATTCCTGGCTTGGAATATTCCGGGCAACCTGCTGGGCTCCGACTCCACCGACGCGTTTCTCTTTGGCTCCCTGCCGGTGATCGGATTTTTTATTTGGATTCTCTGGAAAGCGGCGCCGGAGGAAAAACCCCGCATCCAGGCGCTGTTGGCCATTTATGGCGTCGTGATTATCTTTTGGGCCGTGTTTAAACAAAACGGCACCGCCCTGACCACCTGGGCGGAGTTCTATACCGACCGCTCGATGCCGACCTGGGTGGAAAAACCGGCGCAGTTCATGGGCATGGTACAGGAAATATCCAATACGCCGGATACGTTCCCGGCTTATGACAGCCAGTTCCGAACGCACGTGGATCCAGCGACCGGCAAAATCGCCATGGCCGTCACGCCGCACCCCTATTTTCAAAATATGGCAGCAGATCAAAGACCGGCCGAGGGCAGCACGCTCCAACTGGTCTCTACGGAAATATACCAATCCGTTAATCCCTTCTTCGTCATTATACTCACGCCGATCGTCGTCTGGTTCTTCAGCTGGTTGCGCAAGCGCAAACGCGAGCCCAGCACGCCGGGCAAAATCGGATTGGGCCTGGTGATCTCCGCGCTTTCCACCCTCGTGACAATTTGGGCGGTCTATGCCTGCCACAACGGCGCGGAAAAAGCCTCCGTCTGGTGGATCATCGCCACCTACGGGGTGATTACTATCGGTGAATTGTGCCTCAGTCCGATGGGCCTTTCCATGGTATCTAAAATGGCGCCGCCGCGTATCGCCGGACTCATGATGGGCGGCTGGCAGCTGGCCACCTCCATTGGCAATAAACTAAGCGGCCTGCTGGCCACGCTGTGGGATCGCTACGACGACAAAGCTAACTTTTTCTGGGTCAATTTTATCCTGCTCGCCATCGCCGCCGCAGGCTTGTATGCGATGCTCCGATGGTTAAAACGAATCTTCCGAGAACAGGGAATCGCATAAAACCCTGCACAGGCTTTTACAAGTAAGCAATAATTATAAAAACATTCGCCATGACACTCAAACGCAAGGGCAACCTGAAACAGCAGCAGAGCGAACAAGACGCTACCGAAACCAAAAAATTCCTGATGATCGTGGTCATCGCCACCTTGGCGCTAATGGTACTGATGTACCTGATCCTGGGGTGATCGCGCGGTAGTGGAATTTGTTCCGATTTTGATTTTTGGGCTGCAACTGCCCAGAAATCAAAATCGGAACAAGCGCTCAGGAGAGTCGGCGCTTGTAATCGTTGTAGCCAAATTTCCGCACAACGTCCAATCTGCCGCTTTCCCGCCAGATCGCAATAGACGGATGGGTAACGCCGTTGAAGGTGGTGGTTTTGACCATCGTATAGTGGATCATATCCTCAAATACGATCTTTTGCCCCACCTTTAGCGGCTGCTCGAAGGCATACTCCATCATGTAGTCTCCGCTCAGGCAGCTGACGCCGCCCAAGCGATACAGGTTTTTTGCGCCTGCTTCCGGGTGGGCGGAAGCGCCTCGCACCCGCGGGCGGTAAGGCATCTCCAGCGTATCCGGCATGTGCGCGGTAAACGATACGTCCAGAATAGCCGTGCGCACGCCTTTGTTGTTCACAATATCGAGCACAGAAGCCACCAGCACGCCGGTATCCCAGGCAACGGCACTGCCGGGTTCTAGGATCACTTCCAGGTTGGGATAGCGCGATTTGAACCCTTGGAGCACCTGAATCAGGTGCGCCACGTCATAGCCCGCGCGCGTCATGAGGTGGCCGCCTCCGAAATTGACCCATTTCAGTGAGGGCAAAAACCGACCAAAAAGCGCCTCAAAATACGACAGCGTCTTTTCCAGATCGTGGCTGCTGCTCTCGCACAATGTGTGAAAATGCAGTCCCTCCACGCCCTCCGGCAATCCTTTTTTGAAATGCTCAACCGCTGCGCCCAGGCGGGAGCCCGGCGCCGCCGGATTGTAGAGATCCACCTCCACGGGCGACCACTCGGGATTCACGCGGATGCCGGCGCTGACTGGCTCAGCGTGCCGCGCCAGGCGGCGCTGGTACCGACGGTATTGCGACAAGGAGTTGAACGTCACGTGGCTGGAATATTTCAGGATTTGGCCAAATTCACGGGGTACGTACGCCACGGCATAGGTGTGCGCCTTGACGCCCATTTCCTCGTAACACAAACGCGCCTCGTTCAGCGAGGAGGCCGTCGCACCCGGCAAATACTGCCGCACCAACGGGAAAGCGCTCCACATGGCAAAACCTTTAAAGGCAACGATGATCGAAATGCCGGCCTCTTGCTGCACCCGATTCAGGATTTGCAGGTTGCGGCGCAACAGTGCTTCGTCTAATACGAAGCAGGGAGAAGGAATTTTGCTGATATCCATGGGGCAAAAGTAACCAAAAGCGCGAAGATGCGCAGCCAATAAAATATCAGAGTCCCTCCAGGCGCCCAGTTCGGTTTTTAATGTTGAAGGCAAAAAAATCCAATCCTGCACAGGAAGTCCCATTTTTAACTACCTTTGCCCCGCTTTTGAAACCGCTTTGTGACCCGGCGGCTCTACCTGATCTAATACATGGAAGAAAAACAAAATAATTTAAGCACCATTATCGGCTTAGGCCTTATTTTCCTGCTGCTGTATTTGTGGATGCAGTTTTCCGCCCCCCCCAAACCCGCGGAATCCGCAGACAAAAACGCGCCTAAAAAAGAGCAGACTGCGCCTAAAAATCCGGAGCAGACCGTCAAATCTGCCGAGGCTGCCACGCCGCTGGCAGATTCGGTGCAAAAAAGCCAGGCGCAAGCGCGCTTGGGCGCTTTTGCGCCGGCAGGCGCAGGCCAGGTACAAACGTACGTGCTCGAAAATGACAAACTTCGCATCACCTTTAGCAGTAAAGGCGGTCGAATCCAAGAGGTGTTTTTAAAAAAATACTTCAAAATCCTGCAGGACAGCGCCGGAGAAGAGACCAAAATACCGGTACGGCTTTTGGAAGACCCTAAAAATCGCTTTGAATACCAAATTCCGGTGTCGAATGCCGCCGGGGGTAAAGTCAATACCCGCGACCTGTACTTCGCCGGAACCCGAACAGGCAATACCCTCACGCTGCGCGCGCCGGCAGCCGGCGGCGGCTACCTGGAACAACGATACACGCTTAGTTCGGACAGCTACGATATCGCCTATCAACTCGAACTGCGCGGCCTGGCAGCCGTAACGCCCGCAGGCAGCACGCTCCGGCTGGATTGGGTGAACTTCCTCGACAAACTGGAACTCAACCAGCAGTACGAACGCACGATGTCCAGTGTGTACTTCAAAACCGCCGCAGAATCGCCGGATTATTGCGACTGCCGCAGCGACGATGTGGAAAATCTGGGCGATAAACCCGTGCAATGGATGTCGCATTCGAACCAGTTCTTTAATACAGCACTGATTGCACGCAATTTTCAGTTCCGCAACTTTGTTGGCGAAACCCAAATGCGCACGGATACGGATGAAGACCTCAAGGTACTGAAAACCTCGGCGCTCATCCCGATCCCGGAAGACGGACAAGCCATCGCCAAGATGACGCTGTACTCCGGGCCCAACGAGTTTAGCACCCTGCACAATTTCGGACTGGCACTCGAAGATATTATACCCTATGGCGCCAGTATCTTCGGCACGATCAACCGCTGGGTTATCCACCCGCTGTTCGATTTCCTGTCGAATTATATCGGCAACATGGGGATCGTGATCCTGATCCTGACGCTGATCGTCAAACTGCTGGTTTATCCGCTGACGTACCGGATGGTGTACAGCCAGGCCAAAATGTCGGCTTTGAAACCGCGTTTGGACGAACTTCGCAAGAAACACGGAGACGACCAGCAGGCGATGTCGGTGGAAACTATGAAAATGTACAGCGAATTTGGCGTAAATCCGCTCGGGGGCTGCTTCCCGATTCTACTCCAAATGCCGATCTGGTTTGCACTCTACCGCTTCTTCCCGGCGGCGATCGAATTCCGACAGGCGCCCTTCCTCTGGGCAACCGACTTGTCGAGCTACGACGTCGCGTTCCGGCTCGGATTTTCAATCCCGGGCTTGGGCGACCACATCAGCGCCTTCACGTTCATCTGGGTCATCACGACGCTGTGGTACACCTGGTACAACATGAAACAAATGGACACCAGCGCGATGAACGCAAATCCGGCCCTGAAATATATGCAGTACATCATGCCGGTTATGTTCATGTTCTTTTTCAATAGCTTCGCTTCGGGGCTTACCACCTACCTGTGCTTCAGCAACCTGCTCAACATCGGACAGACGGTCGTCACGAAAGCCTGGTTTATAGACCACGATAAAATTCGAGAAAAACTGGAAGCCAACCGCGCCAAACCCAAGAAATCCGGCGGCTGGCGCGAGCGCTTCGAACAAGCGCTGAAAGAACAGCAGCGTGTACAGGCAGAGAAAGAAAAACAGCAGAAGAAGAAGTAGTTCTGTATTTAAAGGCTTCTGATGGACGCTTATTGATGTGCGCACATAAAAAATGCGTACCTTTGCAAAAAATTGCCCGGGTGGTGAAATGGTAGACACGAGGGACTTAAAATTTTGAGCCATTATGCGCGAAAGCCGTAATGGGATTCTGTCAAAATCGGTGAAACCTTACCGGAAAACCGGTTGGCAATGCCGAGCCAAGCCCGCGCTGCGGTGCAAACAGCAATCGCGGGAAGGTGTAGAGACTGTACGGCAGATGCCTACGTTTAGCGCGCTAAATACGGCAAAGACACAGTCCAGACCACAAACACGCAGCAATCTGCTTGCTGTGTGGCAATGAAAGTTGTAGCGGGTACGAAAATCCCTTGGCCTTAAAAGGCCGTGCAGGTTCGAGTCCTGTTCCGGGCACAAAAAAAGCCTGCCGGAGACGGCGGGCTTTTTTTGTGCGCAAATTTCGGCGCGCGCCTACCGGGACAATTACTTTTTGTCCACAAAAAGGCGGTATGGGCGGTTCGCCAAGTCCCAAGTAGTGTAAAAAGCGAGTTTGGCCCGTTTTTCCAGCATATCAAAATTGATTTTATCCGCTGTGTCGGTGGGCCGGTGGTAATCGTCGTGCGTGCCATTGAAAAAGAAGACCACCGGAATCCCGTTTTGCGCAAAATTGTAGTGGTCGCTGCGCTCATAATAGTGGTTCGGATCGTCGGGCGCATCGTATTTGTAGTCGAGCGCTAATTTTGTGTGCTGTGCGTTGTTGCGCTCCACGACCTCCTTTAGTTCGCTGCTGATGCGATCCGCTCCAATGACGTAGATATATTCCGGATTGTCGGCATGCAATTTATCCACCCGGCCGATCATGTCAATATTGACGTTCGCAACGGTGTTTTTTAGCGGAAAAATTGGAAAATCGGTATAGAATTTTGAGCCCAGCAGCCCTTTTTCCTCACCGCTCACCAGCATACACACCACGCTTCTTTTGGGGCCTGCGCCGTTTTTCTTTGCTTGAACAAAAGCGCGGGCGATTTCCATCACGCCGGAAGTACCGGAGGCGTTGTCGTCTGCGCCAAAGTAAATAGTCTGATCCACGCCGCCCAAGTGGTCGTAGTGGGCAGTAACAAATACATATTCGTCCTTCAGAATCGGGTCTGAGCCTTCGATGAACGCGATCACGTTGGAGCCTTCCAGGGTAATGAGTTCTTTATCGAGCCGGATTTCCAGTTCCGTTTTGATTTTTACGGGTTTAAAAGCGCCTTTTTCGTTCAGGGATGCCAGCGCCATTTCTACTTTTTCCGATTTTTTCCCCAGGATCACTTCGGCCAATTCCGGCGTAATAAAGAGGTGCTGGATCACGCTGTCCGATTTTTTGCTCGTGCCGGATTCTGCCACAGCCCAACCGCGGGTAGAGATCGAACGGCTGTTGACACGCAGATTGTCTTTAAATCGGGAATCCACGATGATCGCCAGCGCGGCGCCATTTGCTTTGGCGAGTTCCAGCTTGCGTTTCCAGTTCAGCGACCACTCGGTTCGGTTACCGTCCTTGCCCAGCAGGGCCTTTCCCTGAGCATTTATCGGTTCGCCATCGTAGAACAAGACCGCTTTGCCTTTTACATCGGCGTCCTTGTAGTGGTTGTAGTCGCCCTCCTGGATACCGTATCCCACGAAGACGACTTCCCGGAATTGGATCATGGGCGTATCCCCGCTAAGCGCGTGAAACACGTAAAAATCTTCCCGGTTTTTGTATTCGGTGTCGCCGACTTTGACGGCCAGATCCTGCCAATTCGTTTTTTCCAGTTTGTATTTTTGCTCATACGAGCGGCGGTCGCCAATTGCCGGCAGGCCCATTTCTTTAAACTGCGCAGCGATGAAAGCGGCTGCCAGTTGTTGTCCTGTTTCGCCGGTTTCCCGGCCGAACATCGTCGCGGAGGCGAGCGTATCTACAAGAACTTTTATATTTTCTGACCGGATCATTGCGCCGTACGGCATGGGATCCGGCAATGCGTACGGCGGAGGTTGGGTTTTGCTGTCAACAACCGGTTTCTCCTGTGCCGACAACGCGAAGGCAGCGTGCAGGAGCATACCGATCAACGCGGCGCGTTTTGCGCCCGAAAAACGGAGTGTCATAGTGGGAATCTTCTGTTTAAAGTGTTAACAGGCAATTTTATTCACGCGGCGAGTATGCCTGCCGCCTTCAAATTCAGTCGTCAAAAAGACCAGCACCATGGCCTGAGCCAAAATTTCCGGCACAAAACGGGCGGGCACTGCAATGATATTGGCGTCATTGTGCGTTCGGGCTAGTTGCGCGATCTCTTCTGTCCAACAAAGCGCACAGCGGATCGGCTGGTGCTTGTTGGCCGCCATGGCTACGCCGTTGCCGCTACCGCAGATCAGGATGCCTCGGTCAGCCTGCCCAGACGCCACCGCCTCTGCTACGGCATGCGCAAAATCGGGATAATCTACCGATTCGCTGGAATGCGCCCCGAAATCCTGCACCATGTATCCCCTGCTCTGGAGCATGGCAACAAGGCTGTTTTTGTAATCAAATCCTGCATGATCGCAGCCAATGGCAATTTTCATAGGAGACAGTTTAGTAAGGGCGCAAAGATAACGGTTTATACAAGAGCTTGTTCAAATTTTGGTTGCCGGGCTGCTGCCGCACAATTTTATTATTTTATCAAATTTAGTTAAATTTCCACTGTTTCTCCTACACCTCAAAATCTGAACACGCGCTAAAAACGCGCTTTGCTCATTTTGGCTATTCGCCAAATCGCGAATAAAAGATTACCGCCGTATTTTTGCAGATATCTTTGCGTTTGAAACACCGGCTTATGAACTATCTCCCGCGCTTTCTGGCGCTCCTCCTGCTCGCCCCGCTCACCCTCTCCGCCCAACACGCCGATGCCTGGCGCAACAAAATCGCTCCCGAGATTCGAACCGCCCTCGACCGCGGCGCATCTTCGGATGTACTGGTCTGCTTCCGCGAAAAAGCGGACCTCCGCGGCGCTATAAGCTGCACCGGTAAAAAAGCAAAAACGCGGTTCGTTTACGATGCACTCCTAAAAACTGCCGCGCGCACGCAAGCCCGCGCGCTCGCGCTCGCACGCGCCGAAAACGTCGGCGTAAATACCCTTTTTCTGGTCAATTCCCTCTCCGTGGATCAGGCCTCGCCCGAACTCCTCCGCCGCCTGGCGGAATTACCGGAAGTGGAAGCCATCCGCCCGGATCCCTGGATTGAAATGCCGCCGCCAATCCGGGAAATCACCGCCGGCCAACGAAATGGCGTGGAATGGGGCGTGGAACGTATCCAGGCGCCAACCGTATGGGCTATGGGCTATACCGGACAAGGCATTACCGTCGGCGGCGCCGATACAGGGTATGACTGGCTGCATCCCGCGCTCCTACCGCACTACCGCGGTTACAACCCGGCAACCGGCGCCGCCATCCACCACTACAACTGGCACGACGCCATCCACGAACTCAGCCCGCTGAACGGCGATCCTACCAACGATCCGCTCAATAACCCCTGCGGGCTGAACGCGCCCGCACCCTGCGATGACCATAACCACGGCACCCACACGGCAGGAACCATGACCGGCGACGACGGCCAGGGCAATCAAATCGGCGTCGCACCCGGCGCATCCTGGATCGGCTGCCGAAATATGGAGCGC